>JAEWZA010000027.1 GCA_023395575.1 Bacillota bacterium | reverse complement strand
TCCTAACACCCTTTTCGCCGGTAGTTCCAAAATCAGACAGGGAGTATAATACACTGTTATTGTTGCCATCATCTCGTTCTACAAACTTTATCTCATCTCTTCTAAAGATGTTGGAGTTTAAGAATATCGGATTATGAGTATTAAAAATCAACTGTGCATTATTTACGTTAATCTCATCATTGTGGAATACATTGATTATGCTCATTAGCGCCATCGGATGGATTGATGCATCAAATTCATCAACTACTAAAGTACCGCCTGTCAAAATAGCTCTTATTACTAAAGGAAATATGTTTACGAAACGAATCGTTCCGTATGATTCAAATATCTCTGCAGCAACAATTGCATTTTTTTGATCCTTCATGTTTTTAAATATTGAGCATAGCTTTGCATCAGCCTCATTTTCGCTTATTACATATCCCAGTGCATTTGAATTGATCCCAAACAGCTTTGCTGCATTATTTGTTGTCGTCTCAACATAAACAGTCTGTTTTTGTGGGTCGACAAATCGTTTGATAAGTTGTAGTGAATCCGCTCTATAGATAACCATGAACTTGTTTGTAAACCAATTAGTGATCAGCTTAACAAAGCTTTGGCTAATTATCAGCTTAAACCCATTCATCAAAAACAGCTCTTCATCATTTAAACTGTTCTTTGATATTTCAATGATGCTATCTTCATTTCTATAAATGTTATCAGCTAGGAATTTGTTTATATTCTTAAAATCCCCAAAGGACAACTTGTCATCCCTGACGAATATCTTTTCATTATTTACGTGAAGCTCTTCTCGTAATACTCTTCTTGTGTATTGGTTATCTAAAAAGCATCCTAATTCCAAGCTCACTTCATAATGAATCAACAAATCATTTTCTATGAAATCTATAGAGAATAAAACAGGCTCAGAACATTTTCCCATATTATTAGGTATCAATTCTAATGCACTTGAAGCTTGATTCGGTGAAGATTGATCTTCTGAATTTCGAATATGACCCCTAAGTACAATAGCCCTAAAAGTGTCCATGGCACCAATAATATTAGTTTTACCTGATGCATTCGGTCCATATATAACTGATGAGCACAGTCCCTTTACACTTTTCCCTTTTGTCTTTTTAACTAGTAAGCTATAATCTAGCCCCTTTTGTTTAGGTGCTGCAGTCATAGAAAACACAGCTTCATCAACAAAAGACTTATAATTCTTAGTCTTGAATTCTAAAATCATATTTCTTCTCTCCATTCTGCAATTTTAATGCAAAATCATAATTAAATTATACTAATATTATATGCATAAGTCAAATTTACTATTCAATTTTGCATAAATATTGCAAAATTATTCCCATTTGAATTAAAATAAAAACTTCTACCCCCATAAATTTATGAAAAGTAGAAGATATGAATGTTCTTAAACACTATGGATACTTTTTACATCTGATGTGATTGGTTCTGTTCCAGTATTATAGAGATATATTTATCAAGCTGTGCTTCTTCCAATTCCGCAATCATATTTGTAAAATCATCTAGATTACCTTGAGCTGCATATTTGTCTAATGCATTATAATAATCCAATCGATTTTCTTTCGCTATAGAAATCGGTAAAAAACCATAGCTCATCAGTTGATAGTTCATAATCAGTCTTGATGTCCTGCCATTGCCATCCTGAAACGGATGAATTCTAACAAACTCTGCATGTGACCATGCTGCTAGTTCAATTGGACTCAAATCTTTCTTATACATTAAATCTGCAAAGAAATTCGTTATCTGAATATACATTTCATTTCTTGCAGGTGGTGTGTGGCTTGCACCACTAATAAAAACCTCTTCATTTCTATAAATACCACCGACTATGATATTCTCCATAATAAGTGCATCAATGTCTTTTACTATTTTTTCACTCAAAGGAAGCCCTTCTCGGATACATTGTTTCACATAACGGAAGGCTTTTCTATGGTTTACAACTTCGTATATTTCTCTAAGTGCTTTTCTACCAACGGAAATACCGTCTTCCAATACCACTTTAGTTTCAATAAGCGTAAGGGTATTTCCTTCTATTGCAGTAGAGTTATGAGTAAATTCTACTTCAAACGCATTATTATAAGATTCAATTGTAACTTCATGAAGTGTATCTTTTCTATCTTCATACAATTTTTGTTTTTCTGATATTATTTTTAAATCCAAGATTGAGCCTCATTTCATAGCTAAATTTATGACCATTATAGCATGCTGGTTGTAAATAGTAAGGCAGCAATTTAAGTATAGCTCTATTTCTAAGCCGCTTAAAAACATTTTTATTGTGCTATTTGTTTATATAATTCAACAATTCTTGAATGCGTACCTTTGCATTAATACCTCTATCAATACAGAAGAAGCTCATCCATACTTTTTCGCTTTCATTATATGGGTCTTTCCAGAACACTTTATAAAATATTTCAGCTTAGATTTAATACCCCAAACAAAATCTGAAGTATCACACACTGAGGTAAATGCATCCGCTAAATCTTTTCTGACATTCTACCTTCTAAAGAATGCATAAAAATCTGCTTGAATTTTATAGCAAAGGATTCTAGCTTTAAAAGTTTGACATTATAGTAATCGTTTTATTTTATCCGGCTTGGACTTATATAATTACAATTGAAAACACATGAAATTACTTTTGTACTGTACAGTTCATTATTAATAGATTCAATTGTTTCAACATGCCAACATTGTTCCAAATTGGTTATTTCGCCACCTTTATTTGAAACATCAAGAATAAGTAAAAATCCTATTCTATCTATATTTGCATAACATGCAGCTTGAGATATATTTTTTTTATATTTACTAGACTCTTCAGAAATTACATTTTTTTCTTTCCCCTTCCAAACTTTTAATTCTATTGGAATTACATTATCAAATAACAAATCAATTTCACCATTTGATTTTTCTGGTTTTTTTAATATTCTATTGGAATTAAACCCATCACATAAACGTTCATAAATGAAAGGTAAAAAAAACTGATCTTCCATTTGAGAATACTTAGTATCTTTGTTATCATCAATATACTCAAAGGCTTTGTCCCTTAAAAAAGTTTCTTCTTCCAAACAAAAAGTTATCTTTTTCATAAGCCAAATTATTAAATCAGTAAATGAATTTTTAAGTTTAGGTTTCCCTAAAAAAATCAGAGCATTTGATATTTCATCAAAAATTCTTTCCAATATAACTATTTGACTTTCAGATAAATTTTTTCGAATATTAATAGGTATAAACTCCGTCTCAGCATCAAAAACATTTTTTACACAAGGAATACTAATATTATATTGGACATTTGCATTATCGATTTCATTTACTCTATTTACCAAGCACAAATCATTTATATCTAAAAGACCAATTACCTCGAGTAAAATTGGCAGCATTGACTTACTAAAATTGTCCATACTCAAAGGATGGAGTATAATATCATCTTCTTCAAGAAGAAATGTCGTCATTCTCCTCGACCAACTGTCCATTGCTATATTTATATTTTGTTGCCCCAGAATTTTCATTTGTTTTTTTGCTTGAATTATAAATCTCTCAGCTTGTTTGTCAAAGGATGGCGCACTACCTTCAAAATTTTTCCCAAAATCCGATAATTTCATGTTTAGGTCAAAAATTTCAGCTGTATACTCTTTGTAAGATTTCAACATATCTTCTACTATAAAATCTATCTTATACCTGTGAAGTTTGTTATTTTTATTTATTGTAAAATCCTTAATAAATTTCGTTTTTCCAGGTTCTTCAAATCCTGAATATCCCCTACCCTCTTTTAATCGTAGTAATCTGTTATACAACAAATCATTATAATAATCAATTAAATTTATTTCCTCTGTAGGAGGTGCAAATTCTTCTTTGGTAATCTTAGATAATGCAATATTTAGCATTTCATCAATAGAGTCTATTCTTGAGACAGTTAAATCAATTTGCTTTTCTAACAACTCTAAACTGAGGCTTTCATATAAATCAGCTAAGTCAAATTGAATGCTCTGCAATTCTGTGCTATTGGCTATATCGCTCTTGCATATTATTTTTCTTACTATTATTATTTCATTTAAATCATGTACTCGAAATTTATCCATAATCATAATCAGTCACTCCTCCTTAAACGCCTAAAGACTGTTACATTTTACCTATTACCTTGTTTACATACCATAATTTGATAATTTTTATATTCAATTAAGTACAATATTTTAGTAATCTAAGAATAAAATATTATTAACTCCCTCCTACTATCAGTAACCAAATCTTTAATCATTCATTCTGTAGTATTACTAACCGAATTAAAGGCGCTTCTACTTCGTCCATATTAATTAGCAATATCTTTTAAATTAATGTTCTTTCTCTCCAAAGCATGCTTTTTATATTTATATGAAATATAATTTGCAAAGGATTTCTCATGTGTAGAAATCAACAGCTGTGAACCTTCAAATTCGCTTCTTAAAAGTTCAACAAATGATACTATGTTTAAGTCATCCATACATTGCACAGGATCATCTATAAAAATAGATCTTAATCCATCTTTAGCGAATATCTTATTTAAAGAAAGAGAAAAACTCAATAGAACACCTGAAAGCTGTCCGGAACTCATTGTGTATAATACATCATGTTGTTGTTCAGGAGTCGTAAATCTAATAGAATCCACTTCACCTTTTGATGCATTTTGAGCTTGACGGATAAAAATTCCCTGTCCCCCTTGATACGATTGCAATATGCGTGCGCTATAAATATAAAATGGAATTTCTATTTTTGATATTATTTGCGCTTGATATTTAGAAATACATTTTTTCCATGATTTCGAATAATTATCTAGTCCCTTTTGGATCTCACTTGATAAACGGTTTTTCAAATTTGTGAGCTCATTAATTTTTTTCATCAAATCATTTTGTGAAACAATAAACTTATAATGTAAATATGATATCTTTTTATCAATACTCTCTTTTTGAATTTTTTCTATTTCCTGTATTGAATTGAAATATAAGTCAACCATTTGAGAATACTTAAACGTCTCCTTCTCATTAATGTATTCGGCTGGAAGTAATAAAATCTTATCGCTTATACTCTTTTCTATGCTTTCATATGTTTCCTTAGCATTATTGACCTTAAATTTATAAGGAGAAGTATCAATTCCTATTTTGCTTAATAAACTCTTTATATTTTCGTACTTTTGCAAACTATCCTTATTATGAATTTGATTAAATCCCACCAACAAAGAGTCTGAATTATAAGTTTCCAATTCATCTTGCAATCTCCTGAAAAGTCTCTTCTCAAATATTTCTTTTAGTTCAGCCAAAATATCAATACACTTTTTTTGAGAACCGCTAACCAATTTTGATAATCTCTCCGATGTAATTTCAACGTTATTAGCGAAAACTTCTGCATCCTTCCAATCGAACCCGCAAAAAGGGCATTCTGTATTAGAGGCATACATTTCTGCATTCTTAAATTTATCTAGTAGCTGTTGTCTAATTCTAATAATATCTGAAAGCGTTTGTTGCGCACTTACAGATGAATTCTTGTTATCTCTGTAATCAGTAATCAATTGTTCAATATGCTCAACAACATTATCAGAATTATCAATTTTTAATATTTCAAATAACTTAACAAAATTTATATCATTAAATTTGCCTTCAGATGCTAACAGTTTTTGCTCTTGAAGGTCTTTCATTTTTTGTTGTTTTATTAGATATCCTTGTATGTCATCAGCTATTTCATTGTACAAACAAAAAACTCGTAAATTTGTACGTCTTTCGTCTTCATTCATATTTAAGAATTTCTGACATTCAATGTTTTTAAGTTCTTCTTTATATAACATAATATTATTTGCAAACGACTTAATTGCTTTTAGCTGTTGTAGAATATTGTTGAGCATTTCTTGATTATTTATTTCTACATCTTCCAAATCCCAAGAAACATTCTTTGATAATAACTTAAAATACTCTGACTCATGTCCAGCTGTACTGTCCATATTTTTTGATAGATTTTCAGATAGCCGTTTAATCTCATTATCGAGCCTATCTATTATATTTTTCAAATTCTTTTTCCCGTCATTAATGTCTTTCAATTTTTCTTGTTCTTGTTTAATTTGGAAAAGTGAATCTATTGATTTCACTCTATCTTTTTCACTGTTCTTAAAGAAATCCAATCTATCTTCTTGTTTGACATAATACAACATAAAAAATAGATTTTGAGAAGCATCTCCAAACACTTTATTTTGATAACTTTCTAGATCACTCTTGGATATAATAGATTTTGGATTTAATTCTTCAACATCAAACTCCTCAAGCAGGTATGTATTTGTAATCTCCGCCAATTTCTTCGGATTACAATTAGTAGTACCTGAAGTGTTTTGAGCAGATACAACCTGTTTTGCGATTACTACTTTTTTATTTGAATTATCTTCATCGTTAATATTGAACTCAGCTTTTATAATTACATCCTTTGAAGAATCATTTGCTAAAAATACTTCATCATATTTCAGTGCTCCATTTATCGATGAATTCTCAGTTACACGCTTAATCGTACCAGTAATAACAAATTCAATTGCGTCAAAAATACTTGTTTTACCATAGCCATTAGGACCATCAAATACATTTAATCCATTGCTAAATTCCAACGTTGTAGCCTGAAATATTTTATAATTCTTAAGATATAACCTTGTTAGTCTAATATCTTTCAACGCTATCCCCCCCTATTAAACCTGATCCCAAATTTTCAGAATTTCTTCAGCCAGTTTATCATCAGGCGTTGTTTTTGTAGAATTAACAATACTGATTATCTGATCCAGTTTTTCTTTTCTACCATGAATTTCTTCTTCTTGGAAAAACTCTTGAACAGATAATAATTTTTCAGTTTTGCTAAATCCAATTGAAATCACTGGAAGTTTAACTAACAAATCTGATAACATTTTATAAGTTTCAGCATTTGCAGGGTTATCTTTAAAGGCTTCAAAATTCCTTGAATTTATAACATACTTCTGAATAAACTCTATATTTTGCTCACATGCATATTCCTTTTTAAGCTGCTCAAATTTCTTATTATCATTGTCATGATATGCGAACATATATTTCTTAAAATAGTACGGATTATCTTCAATCGCTATGGCTTCTCTTGTCAATTTCATAGAATCAACATCTCTATTGACGCAAACAACTAATGAAGTGTTTTTTTCCATTTCCGCTTCATACAATTTAGTTTCTTTAAAAGAAGCGGCTATATCGGGAAGAATATCTAAAAAGCTAATCTCCAGCAATTTAGATTCTAATATTGGAAAAAGCAAAAACACTTGACTTTGATTTTGATGCGATACTAAACTCTGAATCTCATATGTTTGTCCATAAGCTTCAATCGTGAATAATTCACCAATTGAAAACTTACTTTCACACAATATTGTCTTAATAATTCCAAACATCTGAATTCACCTCTCATAACGATTTAAAATTTCTTTACAGCTTTCCAACTTTTTCATTGATACATCTTTATAATGGTATATATTATGATCTTCCCTTTTGAAATCGCTCAGGAAATCTCCAGCATCACTTAGAATTGATGATGATTCCAAGTCCTTACTGATAATAATTTCATAATCCATGAATACATCCGACAAGGCTGAATTTTTAATAATATTTCTACACACCTGTTTAATTGGCTTTTTCGAAACCCCATTATCACAAATTGTTGTTAATAGATACAGTTTCTTATTCTTATCAGTATATGAAATCGGGATTTTCTCTTCCCCAAATTTTTGAATAACCTCTTTAATTCCAATATAAAATGGATTGAAATATCTGTTACGTTCACAATAATCAATAAATCCCACTCTATCGATATTTGATGAAACATCTGGATTCGACACTTTAACCAATTCGTATATTTCATCAAAACTCATTGATAAAACCTTCTCTTTGAAATCGCTTAATTGACACAACGTACAGCAAGTAAAATCATTTTCATCCTTGCAATCTTCATAACATGCTTTTTCATATTCATCACAATAAATCAGTAGTTTTTCCTTAATCATATAGAGATAGTACTCTTTACATCTTTCAAAAGGAGCATCACTTCTTAAAATTTCTTCAAACTCATAAAAGTTTAATTTTTCAATATCTCTAGAGCCATAATCTTTATGTCGTTTCATAATGTGGGAATCTATTATGCCTATGAGACAACGCAAAACAGCCTCTTGAAAGTTCTTATCTTGAACTTTCCATTCCGAACCTATGCTATTGTTCCAGTATGCTATTATTTCAGCAATAATCAACTTGTCAATTTTATCAAGAGCACAATACTCTTGCCCGTTATCGTATGGATACAAACTTACTTTATTCAAGCTTTTATCTGAAAAACCCTGCTGGATTTTATTCAACGCAGCTTCTAAATCTGATTTAAAGCTCCTCAATATTTCATCTATATTCTCAATAGTTATTTTTTTATTCGAATATTTTTTAATCTGCTTTGAAAAATCACTGCGCTTTTTAGGGAGCTCACTAACAAACTTATTTTTTTCATCGCTGTTCTGTAATAAAATATTAATGTCATCAATCCATTTTTTTAATTCGCCATCATCGACAGATACTTTTTTCAATTCATTTAGCCAATCATTTTGATAATCAATATTTTCAATTGTATGGAGATATGCATTTTCTATAATTCCATTTGCATCTATTTTTTGAAGTAATTTTATCAGTGCAGATGAATATGCAGATAACTTTTGTTCCTTACGAGCTTTTACTTGATGTATAGACTCGTATATCAACTCACCTGATTTATTTTTAAATAAGACTGCAAAATCCTCTAACCATTCTAATTCCAAGTAATAACTCTTCAAATCATAATTAGGATTTATATCACGTAGATAGTTAATTTTTTTTAGAGTAACATATATTGCCACTTTACCTTGGTATGTATATCCACTCCAACTTGCCGTTGCGTCATATTCCAAATTTGTATAGCACATATTTTCACCTCGCCCCACACACTTTCTTATATCTCTGCTGCCCTGAATGATGTCTTTTAAATCGGAACAACACCTATATCATTCGTCTTAATATAATTGAGAAACAAAGTGCCAAGGAGTAATCGATCTCTGCATGAAATCAGGTACCATTCATATCCTTTAAATAATCAGAACCATGAATACTTCTCTCCTTAAGAGATTAGCTAGTTAAACTTTAGCTATATTCACTAATTCATTCATAGTTGGCATTTTCTTGTCCCAATAGTCACAACAATATCAACAGCATTATTATTATAATTGTACTATTATGGGAAATTTTACACAAGAAAAAGTAACCATATATTTTATTAATTTACATATTACAACAGGTTTTAAGAATTATCATTAAACCTTTCTATTTTATTCCACAGAAAGTAAAACTTTCGTTTTTCTTGAACACACTTAATTGATATTATCCCATCATTAAAGTCATGAGCAAATTTTCGTCGTACCTTAATTGATTAAATGGAATTAACAATGTCTTCAAATACGAGTAGGTTTACAAATTACAACATCCTAAATTCCGCCTGCATCACTGCCTCTTCTTCTGAATGCCATAATGCTTCCATTTCTTCTCTAGTTGCAATAGGAAAGTCCTTTGGTTCTTTCTCTCCCTGCTGTATAGGCGATAGATGAGGAATAATATCTCTGCACAGTTTCTGATTTGGACAGGTCATTATAAACCCGCCATATATGGATTCACAAATCAGCCTGTCACACATATCTGTCATGATAATTTTATCTGCAGTATAGGCATTCTTTCCGATAAAGTTTGCAATGTTCTCTTCGGTCATTGGAAACATATAATCAGTATGCATTCCATTATCGCCTTTTTTATATACACAGGCATATCCTAGATTTCCGTCTTCCTGTAATTCATATAATTCTTCTGTTGTCATCTTCTCTCTCCAATTCCCATTCATAATGATTTAAAAACAGTTTCCGCAATCAACAAAGTGTTGTTTCTAAACATAGAAAAACCGCAGCTGCTGTGCTGGCAGTTACGGTAATGATGATTCTTATTAAATTTTATATATTGTGACTTACATTTTAATCCTCATAGCACTCCACTTCCTCAGTCATGACAATACCTGAGTGAAACTGTATTTCTATTTTCATTCCTTTGGAGACTCTGATTGAGCTAATGAGCCTTTTCACAAGCTCTTGGTCGAAGTCTCGCACTTGTGGGTTTACCGTGGTTATGGCTTTGTCCAGTGCCTCTACTCTCTGTTGGTAGTTCTCTGCCTTTTTCTGTGCTTGTACATGCTGTATTTTTGCCTTTTTTAGTTCGTTTATCTGCTCTGATATGTGTTTGTAGGCATTATCAAAATCATCGCTTACAGCTCCTTGTTTTGCATTATCTTCGATGAGCTTCAGCATCTGCTTTTGCAGTTCCTCGATTTGGTCATCATATTCAGTTGTTATCCCTTGAGTGCTATAGTTTCCTATTACCCTGATAACATTCTCACGAAATGTCCCAATAAAGTCTCCGTTGTTTTCTACTACTTTGTTGATTGCTTTCATGATGGCATCATGGAGTTGCTCTTCCTTCAAGGTCGGGGAGGTTTTGCATTTGGAGCTTGTTCCGCTTTTCAGCCTATCCTCGCACCGCCATACCGCTGTTTTTTGTCCATATTTTGACCAAGTCTGCCTGCGATAAGCATGACCACATTCTGCACACAGCAGAAGTTCGGTTAGTACATATTTGGAGCTATATTTGCTCTTTTCTTTTTTCGCTTTGCTTGCTTTTCTGGTTACTGCAGATTTATTAAGGCTTACCCGCCTTGCTTTCTCCACCTGTACTTGATGGAATAACTCCTTCGGTATAATTGCCTCATGGTTATCTTCAATAT
>JAEWZA010000025.1 GCA_023395575.1 Bacillota bacterium | reverse complement strand
TACATATTCAAAACCTCTTTTCTAAATTAAATTTACTAATCAAAATTACTTATTGCAGTTTTTTCTACTTTTTATTATTTTTAACTGCCTCATAAAGAGGTGACATATCTCTAAGTCTTGAAACAATTTTTGGTATCTCCTCCAATAAGAACTCTACATCCTCTTCTGTGTTTTCATCACCAAAACTCAATCTTAAGGAGCCATGTGCTATCTCATGTGAAAGTCCAATAGCTAGCAAAACATGTGACGGATCTAGTGAACCTGATGAACAAGCCGAGCCACTTGAACCACATATTCCCTTCATATCAAGCATTAGCAATAAAGACTCTCCTTCAATATATTGGAAGGAAAAATTCACATTACCTGGTAGTCTTTGAGTTCTATGACCATTAAGCTTAATATATGGCACCTTTGCCATAAGACCTTCAATTGTCTTTTCTCTTAAGCTTATAATTTTCTTGTTGTACTCTTCCATATTCTCTGTTGCCAGTTCAATTGCCTTACCTAAGCCCACAATACTTGGAATATTTTCAGTGCTTGCCCTTTTTCCTCTTTCTTGTTGTCCACCATGAATTAGGGATGCAATCTTTACACCTTTTTTAATATATAGTGCACCAATTCCTTTAGGTCCATAGAATTTGTGAGCAGATAATGATAATAAGTCAACATTCAGCTTTTCAACATCAATTGGAATATTACCTACTGCCTGTACCGCATCAGTATGGAATAAAACACCCTTTTCATGAGCAATAGCTCCAATTTCCTTAATTTGTTGTATAGTACCAATCTCATTATTAGCGAACATAATACTGATAAGAATAGTGCTATCCTTTATGGAATTTCTCACATCTTCTAATGTTATAAGTCCATCTTCATCAACTGGAAGGTATGTAACCTCAAATCCTTCGCCCTCAAGGTATTTACATGTATTAAGAATAGCTGGATGCTCTATTAATGATGTTATAATATGATTACCCTTCTTCTTGTAAGCAGCAGCAATACCCTTTAATGCCCAGTTGTCTGCTTCGCTTCCCGATCCTGTAAAATAAATTTCACGAGGCTGAGCGCCTAATGCTTTCGCCACCTTTTCTCGAGCTTCCTCAACTGCCTTTTTGCTTTCACGACCTATGCTATATATTGAAGACGCATTGCCGAAATATTCACAAAAATATGGCTTCATAGCGTCAAATACTTCTGGTTTAACATATGTGGTTGCAGCATGATCTAAGTAAATAGTTTTGTCTACCATTACAAACACTCCCTTTTTTATCATAGCAATGTTGACTTGCAACTTGCATTTGCATTATTTAAGAACCTAAAAAATTTCAATACTTTTATCTATTTAACAAAATCATTTATAACTATCCGGATTCTTGAACTCCCAAACTTTACATGTATACAAAAATAAACCTATACACTTTTAATATATAATAATATACCCCTTTAGGCTCACAAGAATCAAGCTAATTAAAAACTTTTTTTGTTTTAATTTCATAATCCTTTACAAGATCACTGATTTTAATTGAATCTACTACTTCATTAACCTTGTCTCGTAATTTAGCCCAGACTGGAGCAGTTACGCATGTTTCAGATTTTTCGCATTCAGTGGGGTAATCAAAATCCAAACATTCTACAGGACAAAGCGCTCCTTCAAGAGATCTTAAAACATCCCCCACAGTTATCCTGTCAGCAGGTCTTGAAAGCATATACCCACCTTGAGCACCCCTAACACTTTTAATTATTCCAGACTTTTTCAATGAAGCAAAAAGCTGCTCAAGATAATTTTCAGATATACCTTGCCTTTGAGCAATGCTCTTTATGGATATCATCCCATTATCCTGATTTATAGCTAAATCTACAACGGCTTTAAGTCCATATCTTCCTCTCGTTGACACCTTCAATTTAATCACCTTAATTCCAATCAATTTACTACGATTTGATAGTAACATAATTTTTTTAGTAATGCAAGTATAAAAATAAATAAACTATTGAAATTATGAAGGTTTCATTGAGTCTATTGGATATTTATTTTAATAACTCAAACTTCCATTGATAAGTATAATCACCTATAATTCTATTAAGAAAGAAAGTCATAAAAAAGAACTATAGCACCTTGTTCTAAGCATATAATCTATTTCTTCAATACTTTTTCCATTTGAACATACTATAAATACACCATAGCTAGAGCTGTTATTTGTGCCCATAGTAGGACTTGTATTTTCTTCAGTAATAGCTGAAAAATCAAAGCTATTCCCTTCATAAACCACTGCATCTATAGGCCTAGAATAAGTGTATAAATCAACAACTGTATATCCTCTTTGCTTAAGCTGTTCAGCGATACCTGAGAGCTTTGATTGAACTGCAACAATCATATTTGCCACCTCTATCTTTAAAATATCAATAATGGGATATTATTTCAAAAAGGTGCAAATATTATTCTATAAAGTCCAATTGTATACAGCTTTTTATTTCAATTGCAAATTTGATTTAAACTGCATTCATACGTTCTTTCAAATTAAGTTTCATCTTTTTCAGCTTCAATCTTTCTGCTGTTATATGGTTTATTAGTAAACAAAAATAAAACAATAATTAATATATAAACCATAACACTTGGTCCTATTAAGAATTTAAATGTCAATATATTCACAAGCAAAAGTATAAATCCAACTAACGAAATCCATGCTAAAACTCTTTTCATAAAATGTTTTCCTCCTGTGCTCATATCAGAGCATAAAATATTAAAGTTCTCGTATCATTTAAGCCTCTCTCCATTTTTCCAACCATGCCTTAATCTTTGCCTCATATCCATTTGCTGTGGGATTGTAATACAGCGTACCTAACATTTCATCAGGAAAATACTCCTGCTTTACAATGTTATTTTCGTAATCATGTGCATATTTATAACCCTTTCCATATCCCAGCTGCTCCATTCCCTTTGCAGCAGCATTTCGAAGATGCATTGGTACACTTCCTGTATTTTTTGTTTCAACATCTGATAAAGCTTTGTTTATAGCCATATATGCAGAATTTGATTTAGGACTACATGCAACTGTGACTGCCGCATGTGCCAATATTATCCTGCTTTCTGGCATTCCAATCATTTTTACTGCCTGTGCCGCTGCAACTGCCACCTGTAAAGCAGTCGGATTAGCCATGCCCACATCCTCTGAAGCGCATATTATTATCCTTCTTGCCAGAAATTCTACGTCTTCTCCTGCATATAAGGCTCTTGCCAAATAAAACACAGTAGCATCAGGATTGCTGCCTCGCATTGACTTAATAAACGCACTTATATTATCATAATGCTCTTCACCATTTTTATCAAATCGAATAGCTTTTTTTTGAACACATTCCTCAATTGTATTGAGATTTATGTCTATAATACCATTCTCATCAAGCTCGGAAGTAAGAACAGCCAATTCTATAGAATTAAGTGCTGTTCTGGCATCTCCGGAACATACCTCACATAAATAATCAAGGGCATCCTCAGATATATTGATATTGTATGTTCCTAAGCCCCGTTCTTTATCATTAATTGCTGTAATTATGAGCTTTTTGATATCTTTATGCTCAAGGGGCTTTAGCATGAATACCGTTGACCTTGATATTAGGGCCTTATTCACTTCAAAAAAAGGATTTTCCGTAGTAGCTCCTATTAAAACAATTGATCCATCCTCTACAAAGGGCAAAAGAGCATCCTGCTGAGACTTATTGAAACGGTGAATCTCATCAATAAACAGCACTGTCCTGCCTTTAGGATTTAGCATAGTATTTCTGGTATCTGCCGCTATCCTTTTGATATCTGCAACCCCAGAGGTAACTGCATTTAGTTTTTCAAAGCTGGACTCAGTAGTATTGGCAATTATTCTGGCAAGAGAGGTTTTGCCTGTACCTGGAGGTCCATACAATATAATAGATGTTATTCTGTCTGCTTTTATCATTCTATAAAGCATCTTATCTTTGTCTATAATATGATTCTGCCCTACAAACTCTTCAATTGTTCTTGGTGACATCCTATATGCCAATGGTTGTATCTTTTCTCTCATCTTTTTTCCTTTTTGATACATTTTATCTTGACTTCAATTGCAAAAATGGGAATTCTAGCAATTTTTTCGGCAACAAACCATTGATAAGTTTAAACACCCATAGGCAATGGCTAATTCTCAGAGGCCGAATATCAACACCCATTATTTGGTAACCTTAAAGGATTTCCATATATCATTAACTTCAGCAATTGCCTTGTCTGTTGCATTCAAGTCATAAATTTCACTTCTAAAGCAATAAGTATAGTCATCCTTTTCAAACACCTTGAATACTATAGTTCCATATAATTCGTATTCTTCTTTCTCAATTCTATAGGTGTAATTTTTTATTTTTAAGCCTTTTTCATTTGTTTCACTTATTACAGGCTTTATCTCGTATACCATCTCCAGCAAATCCATACCAAACTCTTTACTGATGGAATTTTTTTCGTAATCACTAATTTTGTCAATAACACTTATTGATACAGAAGCTGAAGTATTTTCATTTGTAAAAGTTAATTCTGAATCATCGTAATAATTTTTCATCCAATAACCTGGAATTTCTGCAGTCCAATTGTAGTTTTTATTCACATAATTGAATAAGTCATCCTGATTGGAAACACGAACACCAGAATATTTGCTTGTATATATATCTAAATCTTGTTGAAATTTTTGCTTATTAACAGTGTAAAAGGTCATATTATCAATTACGCTAATAACCTCTGTCATTAGTGCCTCATAATCCTTTTCTGGGAGATATACAGAAACCTCATAAACAAAACCGTTCTTTTCAAAATATAGTTCCTCAACATGGTAGACATTTTTTCCATAATTCAAGCTAAATATTAGCTTATAAGCCTCTAAGCCATCAACAGTAGTTTCTTCCTTACCTATATACGTATATATCTTAGGATTGAAATACTCATCATAACGACTCTTAACCTCATCAACATATTGCTTTAATGCTACACCTTCCTCAAGAGTAGTTGTCATTATTTTCATATAATGCTTGCTATCAAGGTTTATAGTTGTAGTAGTGGGGTCTGAATATGAAGTTTTATCCTCCCATTTTATAGGCATATCCAGAGACCAGGTTAAATATTTTGAAGTATATCCAAAACTTATATAGTTATAAAAACCAGCTTTACCATCTCTTACCTTTGAAATATCCTCTACACCTTTTTCATTTCCTTTATAGTCTAAATTAAAAGAACTTACAATATTATCATAAAATTTGTCAGACATTAATTTTTCAGGAGTAATTAATTCATCATCACAGGTTATTGCCAAGTAATAAAAATATTCTCCCTTATCGAATACTTTAACTCGTGAGGACTCATCATACACAGACAATGTTGTGTATTGAATATAGGGAACTTTTGCTTCTAAATCCAACTTTGATTCCCGAACACTGCTATCATGCAAAACATCAGAATCATACAATTCAGCCAATGTCATATCATTCTTGTTCTGTACCACTATGTCCAGATATAAGCTTCTGCTTTCGTTTACAATACTTATTTGGCTTGACTTATAATTATTAGCAGCCATTCTGGAGCCTGATGGAATACTTAAACTCCAACCATAGAAGCTGTTTCCAAGTTTTTTGCTACTTATTCCTCCAGTTAAGAAAGATAAATCACTTAATGCCCCGTCATCTTCTAAAACTATTTTTATAGTACCCTTCTTTATATCACTATTTACGCTTACTGGGAAGTTTTTAGCAATAAATTCAACGGGAATCATTGTTCTTCCATTTTTAATTTCAGGAGCTACTGTTAAGTTATATTCTTCAGAGTCAACAGTATAGTTTTTACTGCCCAAGGCAAGCTCTGCATTCATATCTCCGTATATAATTTCAATCTTTTTATTAGCTATCTGGTTTACTTCAGCACCTATAGCAGTTGTCACCCATGCTAACGGAACTATAATTGCATTATTTTTAACATAGGGCTTCTCAACCTGAGATATTTTGCCATTTACCTTACCTGTGCTACTGCCTATTGACAGTTCTATTATCATTTTATCACTATCTTGTGCATATGTATTTGAAAAGCATGCGGTTAAAATAGCTATTACAACTAAAATACTTATAATTGATTTGTTCTTATTCATAGTCAAGCTCCTTTTCGCCAAATACAACTACAATATTTAGTGGCTTTTTATCGCGGATTATTTTAAATGTTGCCTTATCTCCTGGTAAGTATTTAAGCATTTCTTCATTATAGTCAATGATTGAATTTACACTAATTCCATTGATAGAAATCAGTCTATCATCAACCTCTATATCATAGTTCTCTGCTGGTGAGCTTTCTTCAATTTCCTTAACAGTAACTCCCTCACTAGTGCTTGGAAGTCCATATTTTGAGGTTATACTATCTGTAAAGGAAATTCCCAAGTAAGGTCTTTGTATTTTACCAAAATTCTCAAAATGTTTAATGGCATATTTGACAGTATCAATTGGGATAGAGAAGCTAAGACCTTCAACGCCAAAACCTATCAGCTTTACCGAGTTGATACCTATTACCTCTCCCTTCATATTTACCAATGGTCCTCCGCTGTTCCCGCCATTTATAGCTGCATCTGACTGAATAAATCTGTATTCTCCGTCTGCCGATCTATTCATACCACTAATAATACCCTTTGTAGCTGAATTTCTTAAACTAAAGGATAATGGCGTACCAATAGCTACAACGTCCTGTCCCACTTCAACATCTGACATATCTCCAAAGGCTGCAGGCTCAAGTCCGCCTTTGTCAATTTTAATAACCGCTAAGTCCAAGCTGTCATCTATCGCCTTAAGTCTTGCTTTATAAGCTTTGCTATTTGATAATACAACCACAATGCGGTCCATATCCTTAACTACATGTGCATTTGTAATTATATATCCATTGCTCTTGTATATAACACCTGTTCCGAAAATCATATTATCAGCAGTAACATCATAGTCCGGACTGCTTTCCTTCATTTTCCCAATAATACCAACAACAGAAGGGCTAACCTTAGAAACCACTTTTGAAATGGAATTAGTGCTAGAATTTATTTCAATTGTATTATTATTTTTATTTACTTGTATTGCTTCCAAATTGTTAGCTAAGCTATCTAACAATATGTATTGTTTGCCATCTATCACCTTTACTGACCCATCTAAAAGTTTTCCGTCTACTTTTAGGGCTACATCACTTGCGGCAAACGTTCCTGATGTCATAAGTACTATAGCTGCAAATACACAAATTGCTCTAATTATGATGGTTCTTTTTTTATTCATATATACTCCATGCCTTTGACAAAAATCAAGTGTGAATTGGCATGGTCTTATTCCCCCCTTTTTCTTTTGCATAAATACATTAACTTGTTTACTTCCATAGATGAAAAAGCTTTCAATAATATATTTTACCATCTATACCGAGTCAATACAATTGCAGAAAACGCTCACCAATTGCAAAAAATCCCCTAAAGATTATTAATTTTATATAACCATTTAGGGGATTTTTATTGCATAACAGACTATTGATAATTTTAAACATGAATTACTTTTCATCTGTAAGTTGGGTTACTTATTTAAATATAATATTTTTTCAGCTATACTTTAAATTTTGTAACAGCTGAATTCAAATCTTCTGACAGCTCTTTTAATTCTTTTGCTTGATATGCCAACTCTTCAGCTGCTGCAATTTCCTCTTCTGTGCTGGCAAATATCTCCTCTGTAGTAGCTGCTGATTGCTGTGCTACTGCTGAAATACTCTCAATTATTTCTAATACATTGCTCTTTGCTTTCATAATGCTTTCTACCGATTCTTCTGTTTTTTCAATATTAGATGCCACTTCTCCCATAGCACTAAATACTGTACCAAACAAGCTTTCTGTATCCTTAACAGCATTTATCTGCTCATTTACTACTTCATTAGATTTTAGCACCTCTTTAACAGTATCATTTGTTTTGTTTTCTATTGACGTAATAATGCCATTGATAATCATATTAAATTCTTTTGATTTATCTGCCAGCTTACTAACCTCACTAGCTACTACTGCAAAACCTCTTCCGGCATCACCCGCGCGAGCTGCCTCAATAGACGCATTTAATGCTAATAAGTTTGTCTGTTCAGAAATTGAATTCTGTAGCTTGACAATTTTTTGAATTTCATTCATGCTATTACTCAAATCGTTTATATTTGTATGCACTTTATTAGTGGTATCACTTACCTGAAGCGATTTATCATTGAGTTTGTTTATTGTACTGTATGCATTTGCATTTAATCCATTTATCTTGTTTGCTATAGCTATTACCTGAGTTACATTCTCATCAACTACTGCAATTCCTTCAGAAAGATCATTCATAACAACAACACTATCACTTATCTGAGAAGCTTGATTTGTGGATCCTTTTGCTATTTCGCCAATTGTCTGTGCTATTTGCCCTGATACATTATATGTGGATTCAGAGGCTGTAGTTATCTTGTCTGCCGAAGAAAAGACACGTTGAGATGAGTCCTTAACCTTTGAAATAAGGGAATTTATATTCGTCAGCATTTCATTATAACTATTGCAAACATCAGTTATCTCATCAGCTCCGTAGTCTATTACTTGATCCGTCAAATCTCCGTCCTTTGCCTTTTTCATAGTTAATACAAGCCTACTTAAAGGCATTGAAACACTTCTTGCAATAAAGATACACAGCACAAATGCAGCTATAATACAAATTATCCCAATAAAAGCAATTCTAGCTCCTAAATCCTTGGCAGAACTATTCAGATAATTGTATGGTATTACTGATACAACATACCAATCCTTATTGTCACTTAGTTTAGAATATGTTACAAGGCTTTCTGCACCATCTATATTAATATCAAGGTTAGCAGCTTTTGTTTTAGGATTTTCTTTGTTATAGTTTTCTATTTCGCTTGCTATAAGCTTAGTGTTATTATTTGTTGAACCAACAAGATAGCTTTGTTCATTTCTGGAGGCTAAAATTTCTCCATTACCGTCAATAACAAATATAGGGAAGACTTCTTGGGTCTTTGAATCTATTCCTATATCCATATCCCTAAATCCATTAGCAAGGTTCTTTGTATCTGGGATTAGCACCACTTTTGCGATAGTACCACCATTAGTTATTCCCCTTATATCCTGTTGAATTCCATAATAACTTAATGCCTTATTTGATTGTATAAAATCAATATTTGACCACTCAAGCTTCTTTTCATTTCTTTCTATTACCTTTTGTACATCAAGTTCATATTGTCCATCAGAATAATAATCAATTTTTGAAAAAGTTTTTCCATATAATATTGCAGAATAATATACACCTTTTGTAGTAACAAACTTAGTTTTTATAAATTCAGATATAATTCTAGATTGCTCAACCTTATCAAAGTCATCTCCAGAATTAAATTTTTCAATAGCATCTTGTATTTTTGTATCATAGCCAATTTCATTTACATACCCTTCTATTCTGTCAATTTCGTTATTTAATACAACACTTGTTTGCTCCATAACTTGTAACGAATATGTTTTAACCTTTTCATCAATTGCACTTATTGATGAATTGTAAGAGTATATACCGGTAGTAAATATTGCAGCAATCAATAAAAAAACAAAGGATACGATTAATCTTATCTTGATACTAAATTTCCGTAAAAATAATGCTTTTTTTGTTAATCTTGGCGTTTTGTTTTTACCATTACCATGTTTTTTCCTGCTAATTAATTTTCCTTTTATTGAATTGATTAAAGAAGTGAGCGATTCTAAAAACAACCTAATTTGTATAAATTCTGCTTTTTTATTTTTTTTGCTCATACTAAATGTCCTCCCTTGTGCTGCAATTGTTATGCTCTTTGCACCGTATATTAAGTTTAATTTTATATAGATTTTCTAAGAGCCACCCTGCTCTTTGTAGCTTTTTAGCTATTTCTGTCGATTTATGTACACAATAAATAATATATTACTTTGATGATATTTGCAATCCAATTAATTGGTAAAATGTCTGGAGATAAAGCAAATAAAGGCTTTCCAAAATTTGACAAAGGACTCATTGTAGTGATATTCATTCATTTTAAATAATTATTTTGTAAAATAATAGATGTACGTTTAAGATATACACTTGACTATATAGCATGTGAATTATAAGATTATTTAAACTTAAATTGCAAAAAATATAAAATATTTAAAAAAATCAATGCAAAAATACCGACCTCTAGTGATTAAATTTTGATATGTACCTCTTAGCTGGTTTTGTCCAGTAAAGGTGGTACATATCAATATCTAACTTTTTAGGGTCGGTACAATCATTTTAGGCACATTTATATAATATTTATTAAAATGGTATTCTATTAAATTATAAATTTGGATATTTCTTTATTGAGAGCTTCTGAAAGCTTTTCCAAATCTTTTGCTTGATTTGATAATTCTTGGGCTGAAGTTATTTGCTCTTGTGTACTAGCAGAAATTTGCTCTGTTGCAGCAGCTGATTCCTGCGCAACTGCAGATATATTTCCTATTGCCTCTAGTACATTATTCTTTGACTTCATTATATTTCTAACTGATTTTTCCGTCAACTCAATATTTGCTACTACATCCTTCATAGAACCAAATACTGTCTCAAACAATTCTTCTGTGCCCTTAACAGAATTTATCTGCTCATTAACTACTTCATTAGACTTGAGCACCTCTTTAACCGTATCTTCAGTTTTCTTACCTATAGAAGCTATTATGTTATTTATTAAACTATTAAACTCTTTTGACTTTTCTGCAAGCTTGCTAACCTCACTGGCAACAACTGCAAAACCTTTACCAGCATCACCAGCGCGAGCAGCTTCAATGGAAGCATTCAAGGACAAAAGATTTGTTTGTTCTGAAATAGTATTCTGCATCTTGAGTATCTTTTGTATTTCTTTCATACTATTGCTAAGCTCATTTATGTTTTTATAAACTTTATTAGTTGTTTCGCTTACTTGTGTAGATTTAGTATTCAGTTCGCTTATAGTACTAGCTGCATCTTCATTTAATCCATTTATCTTGTGTGCTATTGATATTACTTTAGTTACATTCTCTTCAACTAAAGTAATACCCTCTGATAGTTTATTTATATCCATAACACTATCATTTATCTCTGATGCTTGATCTGTAGCACCCATAGCCATTTCTCCTACAGACTCAGCAACCTGTTCAGAAACAGAGTGTGTTGATTCTGAAGCTGTGGTTATCTTGTTTGCAGATGTAAATACATATTTTGAGGCATCTCTTACCTTATTTATGAGCGAACATATATTTGAAAGCATATCATTGTAGTTATTACACACATCCGCAATTTCATCTTTCCCATTATCTACTACATATTCTGTTAAATCCCCATCCTTTGCCCTTTTCATAGCTGAAACAAGCTTACTCAGTGGCTTTGATACACTTCTGGCAATAACTAAACATAGCAATAATGCAAATATAACACAAATAAATCCAATTAAAATAATTTTATTTCTAAGTTCATTAGCAGCACTATTTAAATATTTGTAAGGTATTACAGAAACAACAAACCAATCCTTATCTCCAAGTTTTGAATATGTAACTAAGCTGTCAACCCCTCCTATTTTAATATCTAAATTAGCCGAGGTAAGGCTTTTATCTTCTGTCAATTTATTTTCTATTTCACCGGCAATAAATTTCGAATTATCATTTAATGAATCAATAGCATAGCTTTCAGCATTTCTAGTTGCTAATACTCTGCCCTCACCATCAATTACAAATATGGGGAAAACCTCATCTGATTCTGATTCCTTGCCAATATCTAAATTTTCAAATCCACTGGCAAGGTAGTTGGCTTTAGGAATTAATACCATTTTGGCAACAACTCCTCCACTATTAACACCTTTTATGTTTTGTGTAATACCATAATAGCTCAGTGGCTTACTTGAATCCACAAAATTTACATACGACCATTGTAACTTTTTATAATCTGATTCTGCTATTATTTGAGCGTCTAGCTCTGCTTGTCCGCGGTTAAAAAACTGCACATGTGAATAGTCCTCACCGTGTAATATAGCACAATACTCTACATCATTGGCATCAACAAACTTAGTCATTAAATATTCCGTAATAATTTTAACCTGCTCATATTTTTCGAAAGCAGTTCCTTCATTATATTTAATTACAGCATTTTGAATATTTCTGTCTAAGCCAACATCATTAATGTACGCTTCCATTCTTTCTATTTTGTTATCCAATATAACACTGGTTTGATCCATTACCTGCAATGAATACCTCTTGACCTTATCATCAATAGTTTGTGTTGATGAATTATATGATGATATGCCAGTGATTAATATTACTGCAACTAGTAGTAATACAAAGGAAGCAATTAATCTTGTCTTGATTTTAAATCTTCTGAGAAATACGAATTTACTAGTTTTTTTTGACGGTTTACCAATATTTTTGTTCTCAGAAGTTTTTCTCTTCTTAGAAAATTTGCTTGCTATAGAAAAAAACAGTGCTGATATTTTAGATTTTAGACTTATCTTATATGTACTCATAATTCTCCTTTATATGATTAGACATATATAATAACCTCATTTTTTCTGTTATTTCACAGATTATTTTGTAATTTTATTACATTATTGTATTAAGTACCTATAATATTAATATTACGTTACTATAAGTTTCATTTCAAGTATTATTTTTACAAATATCAAAAATATTTTGTCATAATCCATATAAATACATAAAACACTTCATTATTTACATAAATATACATAAAAAAGCACGTGAAAGAAATGTTATTCTATCTCGTGCTTTCTATTATCT
>JAEWZA010000371.1 GCA_023395575.1 Bacillota bacterium | reverse complement strand
AGTACTCCCTCTATATTAAAGGGAATTACACCTATTGTCTCCTGTTTATCCGGGCTACTGTAAAACTTAATATCTGATACACTTCTCATTTTATTGAAAGCATAGTCATGGAGGTTCTTTTCTATATTATAAGCATTACTCATACCTATCTTTGACAATGTTTTTATTGCCGATACCATTGCCACTATTCCAATAAGATTTGGTGAGCCTGCTTCATTTTTTTGAGGGGGTTCTTCCCACCAAATACGTTCATGGGTAATAAGCTTTATAATACTTCCTCCCACACTGCAAGGGATACAAGCTTCAAATGTAGTTTT
This sequence comes from Bacillota bacterium, assembly GCA_023395575.1. Classification (GTDB taxonomy): domain Bacteria; phylum Bacillota; class Clostridia; order Acetivibrionales; family DSM-1351; genus Ruminiclostridium. The sequence continues at coordinate 16,296 of JAEWZA010000371.1, read as the reverse complement.
AGGTCCGATTAGTACTCCACAGCCATAGGGTGCATACATTTTGTGAGCAGAAAAGGATAGATAATCAATATGCTCATCACTTTCAAATTCCTTCATATCAACAGCAATATGAGGAACTAGTTGTGCACCGTCAACATGAATTTTGGCTCCGCTACCGTGTGCCATTACTGCCATTTTATGTATATCATTAATGTATCCTGTAACATTTGATGCACCTGCTACTGTCACAAGCTTTACTCTGTTTTTATACTTTTTCAGTTTTGCTTCCAAATCATCCAGCGAAAGCCTTCCAAACTCGTCTATTTCAACATAATCAACAGTAAATTTATCCCTCCAAGGCAAATCATTTGCAGCATGCTCCATCCACGTAGATAATACCACATCTCTGCCATCCTTTTCCTGACTTAATATAAAAGCCAGCATATTTATTGAGTCAGTGGTGTTCTTTGTGTAGACAACAACATCTTTTTTACTGTCAGCCTTTACGAAGCTTCTGACAACTTCTCGCCCAGCCTCGTAAACCTCAGTGGACAACATGGATTTATAGCCTCGACCTCTATGTATTGAAGAATACCAGGGTAAAAAATCTCTGACTTCCTTTTCAACAGAGTAAAAAGGTGGTGTTGTTGCAGCATTGTCAAAATTAATGGCAGTAGTATATGTGCCATTATCAAGGGGAACTCTAGTATTAACGCCCACTATCATACTTCTGTATTTATTTAATTTGCCTAGATTTTGATTTGTGTTTGCTGCTTGCGGATTTATACTCCTCCCAAAGCCTCTCCCAAATTGATTGGCATTAGATAAAAACTGATTGCTTGTGAAATTATTGTACATAAAAAACCTCCACGCCTAATTTTGCCCATAAAAATGCTGTTGTTATTGTTAACAGCATCTAATTCTTTTTTTGCTAACCTCCACGCCTAAAACTAGCCATAATAACATTATATTAGGGGGAGGGTTAAACTGTTACTGTGTAGTCCATAATGTTTCGGAAGCGCAAAAGGTAAGCAAGGGAAAGGGAATTAAAGTCAGGAATACAAGAATATCTTACAGAAAACTAGTTACAGTACTGATTTTTATGAAAAGAATGGAGTATACTAATCATATGGAGTGCAAAGTTAAGATAAAAAGATTACTCATAGATGTCCCTTGGAGGAGTAAAATGCTAGATAAAAATGAATTAACATATATCCAAACCCATTTCGATTTTTGGGATAAATTAAACGATATACAAAGAAGAATGATTGAGAATAATATTATCAAAGCAACTTATATAGATGGATACAATTTATATCAAAGTGATAATGAATGCCTTGGTGTTATACTTCTTAAACGGGGTGGATTACGAGTTTATATCTTATCTGAGGATGGGCGAGAAGTTACCTTGTATCGTCTATCACCAGGAGATATATGTATCCTTTCATCTTCCTGTGTTTTAAAAAATATCACCTTTGATGTCCATATTGATGTTGAGGGAGATACTGAAGTATACATTCTAAAAATCGATGTATTTAGTAAGCTTTGTCAAGATAATGTTTATGTTGAGAATTTTGCCTATAGAAATACAATTGACCGCTTTTCCGATGTAATGTGGGCAATGGAACAGATTCTTTTCATGAGCTTTGATAAGAGACTTGCCATCTTCTTATTAGATGAAATGGTAAAATCAAATTCTTGTGTTCTTAATATTACCCAAGAGCAAATAGCAAAATATATTGGGAGTGCTCGAGAAGTTGTATCCCGGATGTTAAAAATATTCCAAGCTGATGGAATTCTTGAACAATCAAGAGGTGTTATACACATTCTAGATAAAGAAAAATTAAGACGACTTGTGTAACTTGCTTTAGTAAAGAATTACCCAAATCACAGGTTTATATTCAAAGCTCTGTAATTTGGGTATAAACTTAATAATATCTTACCTTATCGATATTCACTTGCCTAAAATCTCCACATAATTCTCTTAGTTTCTCTTTGTTCCAACATAGGAACCCATGCCTCCAGCAACATTTACCACCTGATATCCTTGCTTTTCAAGTACCTTTGTAGTTCTACCACTTCTAACACCTGATTGGCACATAATATAATAGGTTTTATCTTTCATTAAATACTTTTCTGGATTCTCCAATAAATTCCCCATAGGTATATTTTTCGCTGTCTTTATTGATCCACTTTTATACTCATGAGGTTCTCTTATATCTATTAACTCGACCTTACCAATAAGGTTGTCCAAATCATTTACATGAATTACTTGGCTATTATCTTTTTTTAATAATCCAAACATTTTCATTCCCTCCTAGAATTATCAACATAGATTAGTTTGTCATGTATCATAAATCTAATTATAGTGATTGTCTTAATTTTAATCTGTGACCTAATCACATAAAGATACTAGGTAGTAACAGGAAATTTTATTATATGCCTAATCATTCATGTTGTCTCTGTCAAGAATTTTCTCCATAAGCATACTGTCGTACATGTTTCTGGCATTTTGTATCCTATCTGACGTCACTGAACCACTCAGCGCTTTCTCTTTATCTTCAAGCTCCACTTTATCCTTCAGAGAATAGCCTTCTATATTATGAAGTTGTCTGCTTTCAACGTGTTTCTGTGTGTCCTTCAAATCTCCAAAACCTCCTATTGTTCAGTCCTTCCCTCATCATTCATGAGCTGACTTGGTACTATTACCTCTGCTGACTTCTCATGATAAATCTTGTTTCAACCGTGATTCAAAATTCATTCCATAAGGTGCTCACACTTATCAATGGAAAGTTGGGGCTTTAAATGCTCTTACTTCTTCAAACTTTCCAACCTCTCAACAACCTTGTCGTACATATCTTGATACTTTTCTCTTTTTGCTTTTTCCTCTTCAATAACACTAGCTGGAGCCTTTGATACAAAGCCTTCATTGTTCAGCTTTCCATTAACTCTCTTTAGCTCACCTTCAAGGTTTTTCTTTTCTTTAGTCAATCTCTCAATTTCTTTTTCAAAATCAATCAGTTCATCAAGAGGAATAAATATTTCTACCCCGGCAATAACAGTGCCTACTGCATCTGCAGGAATACCCTCTTTGTCAGATTGTACCACTACCTCAGAAGCACCTGCTAATCTCTGGAAGAAAGCTTCACCCTCTGCTAAAGTTTCTTTTTCATCTGCTCCTGCTGCAACAAATATCATCTTTGCACGTTTTGCTGGTGGAACATTCATTTCAGCACGAATATTTCTAATATTTCTTATTGCATCCATTATAGTTTTCATTTTAGCTTCGTCAGCAGCAAAGTTTAGTTCATCGCTGTACTCAGGCCAATCTGAAATCATTATGCTTTTACCATTATTTATTAGGTGAGTGTAAATCTCCTCTGTTACAAATGGCATATATGGGTGAAGAAGTTTCATAGCATTTCCTAGAACAAAGTTCAGAACATACTGCGCTTCTAGTCTTCCTTCACTTTCTCTATCGTAGAGTCTAGGTTTAACCATCTCAATATACCAGTCGCAGAATTCTTCCCATATGAAGTCATATACCTTCTGTAAGCCAAGACCCAACTCAAATTTATCAATATTTTCTGTCACCTCTTTAGTTACAGTATTTATTCTTGACATAATCCATTTGTCAGCAATTGTGAATTTATTCTTATCAACCTTACTGAAATCAAGGTCTTCATCAAAATTCATCAAAACGAATCTTGAGGCATTCCAAACCTTGTTTGCAAAGTTTCTAGCAGCTTCAACCTTTTCTGGCGTATATCTCAAATCGTTTCCAGGTGAATTTCCTATTACTAAAGCAAATCTCAATGCATCAGTACCATATTGAGCTATAACCTCAAGAGGATCAATACCGTTTCCAAGGGATTTACTCATCTTTCTTCCCTGAGAATCTCTAACTATACCATGTATAAATACATATTTGAAAGGTGTTTCCTTCATGTGCTCAACACCTGAGAATATCATTCTAGCAACCCAGAAGAATATGATGTCATATCCAGTTACTAAAACATCTGTAGGATAGTAATATTCTAAATCCTCAGTCTTTGCAGGCCAACCCAAGGTTGAGAAAGGCCAAAGTGCTGAACTAAACCATGTATCAAGTGTATCAGGATCTTGCTCAAGCTTAGTGCTTCCACACTTAGAACACTTTTCAGGTGCATCTCCTTGAACCATCATATGTCCGCATTCCAGACAATAATATGCAGGAATTCTATGTCCCCACCAAAGCTGTCTTGAAATACACCAGTCCTGAATGTTCTCCATCCAGTTATAATAAATCTTTGAAAATCTCTCAGGAACAAATTTAGTTGCTCCACTTCTAACAGCTTCTATTGCAGGCTCTGCCAATGGCTTCATGCGAACATACCATTGCTTTGAAATGAATGGTTCAACAACTGTTCTACATCTCTGGCAAGTACCAACATTATGAGAATGATTTTCAATTTTAACAAGTAAGCCAAGCTTTTCTAAATCCTCTACCATTTTCTTTCTGGCTTGGTACCTATCAAGACCTTTGTACTGACCTGCATTGTCATTCATTATTGCGTTGTCGTCCATGATTCTTACTACAGGTAAATCATGTCTTAAACCAACCTCAAAATCATTTGGGTCATGGGCAGGTGTAATCTTAACGCAGCCTGTTCCAAATTCCTTATCAACATAGGAGTCTGCAATTACAGGTATCTCCTTGTTTACAAGCGGAAGAATAAGAGTCTTTCCAACCAAATGAGCATACCTTTCATCCTCTGGGTTTACTGCGACTGCTGTATCTCCTAATAGAGTTTCAGGACGGGTTGTAGCTATTATAACAAACTCGTCGCTGTCCTTTACAGGATATTTTATATGCCAGAAATGTCCTGCTTGTTCCTCATATTCAACCTCGATATCAGAAATTGAAGTATTACATTTAGGGCACCAGTTTGTTATTCTTTCACCTTTATAAATAAGTCCATTTTCATATAACTTTAGGAATACTTCCTGAACTGCTTTTGATAGTCCTTCATCCATTGTGAAGCGTTCACGTTCCCAATCACAGGAGCTACCTAGTTTCTTAAGCTGTTCTACAATTCTTCCGCCATAAACCTTTCTCCATTCCCATGCTCTTTCAAGGAATTTATCACGGCCTATCATATCCTTCGTAATACCTTCTTTTGCCATGGCATCAACAATTTTTGCTTCAGTTGCAATGCTGGCATGATCTGTTCCTGGAAGCCACAAAGCACTATAGCCCTGCATTCTCTTTGTTCTTGTTAGAATGTCCTGAAGGGTATTATCCAGCGCATGTCCCATGTGAAGCTGACCAGTAATGTTTGGTGGTGGCATAACAATTGTATAAGGCTTTTTATTTTTGTCTGGAACCGCATGAAAGTACCCTTCATCCATCCACTTTTTGTAAAGTCTATCCTCAACTTGACTAGGATCATATTGTTTTGCAATGTTTTGTTGTTCGTCCATAATCTTCTCCTCCAAATGATTTTATATATTATAAACTTTTATATATTATAAACTTTTATCAATTATCTAATTGCAATTTCGATATTTATACCGCCATTTACTAATCTAAATAATTTATCTCTTGTACTACAATTTCATTTAAATTTTATTGAAAAGTAGAAACAAAACAAATCCAGGAATTGTTATTATCAATCCTGTTATTTTCATATTAAATGAAGCTTTATTTAGTTTGTAATTCTGTAACTCTTCCTCAGATAATTCGCTTGCATACTTACATTCCTGCTTTTCAACCAAGTTAAATTTATTAACTATAGCTTTTGATAAAAGCACTACAGCAAATCCAATTGCCAAAATTATTAATGCTACTATATCAATTGTTTTCATAATTATGTGCCCATGCCCACTAAAAAGTTTTATTTTGTGAAAGCATAGATTTAAGCCCTCCTTTTTATTTTTATCTTCACACCTGAATTCCCATAAAAGTATACAACTCAAGAAACTTAATATTTATGCGACTTTCTAAGTTTTTGAAATATGTAGCTGTCTAACACCTATATTTCAATAGGAAATCAAAAAAGCTCTCATCCAATATTTGGACGAAAGCTATATCGCGGTACCACCAAAATTTCATAAGTTAAATCTCAATAGAAAACATAACATCATAATAAATTCTATCAAATCTATCAAATGAATCTCAAACGATTAACGTTCGCAACCCGCCGCAGCCTACTATACTATATTGTAAGTATTGCAATATCTCGTTACAACACTTCAAGACTAACACTAATTTATGCCGCTTAATATAATATTTCAGTGCGGAGCTCCCAAGCTACCTTCAACAGCATCAATTCAGAGCCTTTCACCCTGCGGCTCCTCTCTATGGAAAATCAACTGTCTACTCCTCTTGTTCATTACTTTTAAAAAATATCAATAAATAAATGCTTAAAATTAATGATATAAAATAAGTTTAACTCTGTCAAGTAGTGACACTACTAAAATTTATCAGAATAAACTTCTGTTCCTATTCAGCCTTTGACGATATAATATACAGAGCAAACTTTAATAAACTTTTAAATTATATGTTGTAGGTGTTCAAACTTATCAATGGAAAGTTGGGTTAGAAATAATTGTATGAATTAGTTGCATGAAAAAAGCTTGCATACGGAATACATAAATTTTGTGTTAATGAATCCACAAAATCAGTATTCATGTATGATTAAAGTTGGTCAGCAAGCTCTAAGTTTTATTGCTGAAAAACCGACACGATGTTGGTTTTAGCACACTATGAACCATGGTTGGTGAATGTGTGCGACAGCAAAAAACTGAGATGAATCATTACTAATTCTTGCAATTATTTTGTCAACAAACCATTGATAAATTTGAACACTCATAGACTAAGCTAATTTAATAGGCTGAATAAAAACTTCTGATATGCTAATTGTCCTTATTCTCAGCATCATTAGAGTTGTCCTGCTCAACAGTCCCATCTATAAGCTTTTCAGAATTCTCAACTGTATCAATAGCATTGCTTTGATTGTCTTCGGTATTTTCAATTTTAGAATTATTCTTTTCATCAAAATTATTAAATTTTGGTTTAGTGCCACTAAAAAGTAATGCTACAGCTATTATGGTCAGAATCCAAGATACCTTGTCCTCTAATTCTTTATCAATATTGAAATCGAATGTCATATCAAGCAATCCATATAAAATAAAGAATGTTGCTATTGCAATTATTATAATGTTCCTATGCTTACGCTCAAATTTCACTTATATTACCTCCATAATATTCAATAAATCACAGGCCTGAAAACAAATGAATCTGTAAAGTTGATGTTCACCTATACACATTATAATAATAGTTAAATTGATTTAAAGCAATATATTTCTACACCACTAAATCAATCACCCTTCTAAACACAACTTTAAGCATGGCAGTTATAGGTACACCTACCAGCATACCAATTATTCCAAAGAACTCCCCTCCTACCAGTACAGCAATAATAGTAGTTATTGGATGTAAGCCCAGCTTTCCTTCAATAATTTTAGGTGATATAAAAGCATTGTCAATTTGCTGAACAATTACAAAAACTAAGACTGCAAAAAGTGCTTTACTGGGCGAGTCTAACAACGCTATTGCAACAGCAGGAATTGCCCCCAAAAACGGTCCAAAATAAGGAATAACATTGGCAATACCACCTATTATTCCCAAAACAAACGGATACTTCACATTGATAAAATATAGCCCCAACGTCTCTAATATCCCAATGATACATGCCGTAAGGAGTTGTCCCTGTATAAAATGAGAGATAATGGAGTTCAATTCACGCCCTATATTGACTAACTCATTTCGCATTCTCTTTGGAGCAATTAATAGTGTTGACCTTTTTATCCCATCAATATCCTTTAAAAAATAAAATGCAATAATCATTGATAGTACCGTATTTATCAAAATTGTAATTGATGAAGCTACCACTCCCAATGACTTTTTCATAGTATTCGAAAAATATTGCTGTAAAAGAATTGTTGCATTATTTATTTCATTAAAAATCAAGTTTTTAATTTCCGGTGGCCATTTGCTTGTCCTTATTTTTGATATAAATGAATTAAAAAGCTCTTTGTAATTATTAGTTATGCTAGGTAAGGTATTGAATAGTTCTTTTGCATTGTCCAATACGTATGGCATAATGTAAATCGAAAAGAAGACCATTGATAGTAAAATAAAAGCATAAATAACTATTATTGCAATACTTCTTTTTATGCCCTTTCTTTCAAATTTAATGACTAATGGATATATAACATATGCAATAACAACCGCCATTAATAGTGGTGATAAAATCTTGAAAATTCTATCGCCAAAGAAGTACACAAAAATAACTATTCCAACAATTGACACTGATAATATTATGTAAAATATGGTCTTTTTTACATTCCTCATACTAACCTCCACGCCTGCTGTGGTATAAAAATATGGTTAAGATTTTATGGCGGTATGTCGCTTTTTTTAGTCCCATTCCAAACACACCATCAAAAACCACTTGTGGTTTTTGTAGCTCGAAAAAAACACCATGTTAGCATAAACTATGTTTTCGAGCTACTAACCCTCCACACCTGCCGTTGCATAAAAATCAGAAGGCTAAATGGTCGCTGCAAGCCAAAATCAACAGAGAAGCTGTAAACAACTGTATGTGAAATATTATAGCTTCTCATAGACTTATTGTTTTGCAACGACCTGCCTGAAATTTTATTACACCTCAATAGTAGCTTTAAATGGTATCCTTTTCATGCTGTAAAATCATCTGAACATGTGAATCATGTCTTCAAATACATTTCCTGATCTACGTACTATCTTCTTTCCTGACTTTATTAGTCTTCTTCTCATGTGAGGGTCTACTATATCCGGATTTGTCAGAACGCTGATAGACGCTCCTATTAAACCTCCAATTAGTACTCCTTTTGCAAACTTCATCTAATCACCTCCTAAATCGCATATCGGCTGTGTATTTAAAATGGTTTTCATCACCTTAAGAAAATATATTCCATAAGGTGAGTAAAATCCACATTTAGCAAAGTTGCTTCACACATGTGAAATTCCTTAAGATAATTTGTGACAATTCTCCTGCACTGATAGTCTTTTTATACGCGAAAGCTGATTAAATTAGTTTTCCAGCCGGCTTCTAATTCCACCACCAGTGTTCATCATCTCTTCAACTGCTTCATTATCAACTAAAATGTTCTCATTGCCTATTTCAATTCTTCCAAAAAAAGGAAGTATATTTCTACCCATAAATAAATCCTGAAGCAAGCCGTCAGAAACCTGTACTCCTTCAACCTTTCCAGTCTTGTAATCAAAAAAGATATCCTTAACTATTCCAATATCATTTCCTGAAAGTGTATATATTTTGAATCCACGCAGCTGCATCCTTTCCAGCATTTCGGGTGTTTTTTTTATTTTTCTGTATTCTATTAGGTTATCAGAATCATCTATTATAAGTGCATCGTTTCCAAGGCTTAAAACATCCTGCAGCATAACCACATTTCCCTTTAAGCTATGGCTTTCCTTTTCTATTATGAAACCAAGAACACCTTTATTGTATTTACAGAAAACAACATCCTTTAGTGTCCCTATTTTCATTCCATTCTTTGCAGATATAACAGGCAAACCCAACACATCACTATATTTACTTAACATATCAAATCACCACATTTCACTTATCACTTTCATAATATGTTTATTATTTGTTTTAGTTATTTAAATAATTCAAACATTTCAAAATAAAAATATTGGTAATATTAAATGATATTTTTTGTTGTATGGTTCATTGTGTGCTAGGAACTGTTGCAAAACAAAAAATAATATATATCAACAGTAAACTGCTTAAATAGTACTCCCGTGCAATTTTTTGCCATAAGACATCGATATACAGAAAATGTTGTTTGGCAACAGTCTATTACGCAAAAAGTAAGACATTAACTCACATGAAAATTGACTTAGAACACAGATTATTGTAAAATTTACAGATAGATAACACCTTACCTTTTATTAAATGACATGATAAATTGTATTATTAGCACAAATATATATGTTTAGAAATTAATATTTTACCTTTTAATGTAATAGTTTATTTAGGTAACTCCAGCAAATCTGACATGAAAGTTAAGGTATTGAATATAATTTTACAATAAAAGCTTTAGTTTAAACTAGTTCCATAATTCCAAAATTTATATGAGGTGATTTTATGAGTAATTCAAATAAAGTTTTATCCCAATTAGGTGTACATATTCCAAAAATTATGCTCCCCAATAAGGACACTGATTTTAGCAGCTGGGCGGTAGTTGCCTGTGACCAATATACATCAGAGAGAGACTACTGGAAAAGTGTAGAGGATATTACCTGTGGAAAACCATCAACTCTTAGCATAATATTCCCTGAAGTGTACTTGGAAGATGGTGATAGTGACAGCAGGATATCACAAATAAATGAAAACATGAAAAAATACATAGACGAGAAGGTTATCTGTGAATTGAACAATTGTTTTATCCTAGTTGATAGAAAAACATCTCATAGCCAGTCTAGGAAGGGCTTAATGCTTGCACTTGATTTGGAATGCTACGACTATACCAAAGGCTCTAACACACTAATTAGAGCTACTGAAGGTACAGTTATAGAGCGTTTACCGCCTAGAATTAAAATCCGTCAGAACGCGCCTATTGAGTTGCCTCATATAATGGTTCTAATTGACGACCCTGATAAAACAGTTATTGAGCCTCTTTTTGAAAAATTAGCTAACTTAGAAAAATTGTATGATTTTGAATTAATGATGAATGGAGGACATATCAAAGGCTACAAAATATCTGATGAAGGAGATATCTCTTCCATTGCAAATTCCTTGTCAAAGCTGGCGCAGCAGGACAATTTCTGCCAGAAATATGACATTGACTGCAATAAAGACCTTTTACTATTTGCTGTAGGTGATGGAAACCATTCTCTCGCATCAGCAAAAGGTCATTGGGAAAATGTAAAGGCTACTCTAACAGCTGAGGAACAACAAAATCATCCTGCAAGATTTGCTTTAGTTGAGCTTGTGAATGTACATGATGATGGTCTTGTTTTCGAGCCAATACATAGAGTTTTATTCAATGTAAATTCTGAAGATCTTATAAACGAATTCAGCTCTTTTTACTCAAACAGCTCATGTGCTGAAAAGTGTAGCTGTGAAAATGCAAAGCTTAATTCCAGTCACACATTCCAGTACATTACCTCCACAGGAAAAGGCAGCATAACAATAAATAACCCTAAGAGCAATCTAGAAGTGGGAACACTGCAGACTTTTCTAGATAGCTATATGAAAGCTCATCCAGAGGTAAAAATTGATTATATCCATGGTGATGACGTTGTCACTAAGCTTGGCTCACAACCTTGCAATATAGGAATTTATCTTCCTCCAATGAACAAAACCGATTTATTCAAAACAGTTATTTTAGATGGTGCTCTTCCTAGAAAAACTTTTTCAATGGGAGAAGCTGAAGAAAAGCGTTTCTATTTAGAGTGTAGAAAAATACGCTAAATAAAAGTTATCTAATTTTCCTCATAAAAAGCCATCGATAGAGAATTATGTCGTTTTTCAGAAATTCAGCATAAAATTATAAAACGAACTGCTTGTAAACGGTTAATATTTATAATATATTAACCGTTTATTTTGAGAATATGTTTCTGTCTACATATTTTTCACATATAGTATATGCTAATTATTTGGTATCATTACAAATTTCGCCATCTATTCTCTGCTTTATACATTTTTTTCTTAATTTATTAATATTTTTTAAAAATAGTATTAATGAAAATAGTAAAATGTGTCGATACTTATAAAAGCAGCATATTTTACCAATATTAAAAATAAATTTTGTGGTAACCCCTATACACAAACTTCTCAAAAAGTCATTGTCTTTTATAAGGCAATGACTTTTTTGAAAGTTTATTTAACTTAAAATATTAAAACGTATATCATGATAGAATAGGATAATTCCATCATCTTCATTATCTACAAATGTTACACTTTAGTCAAAGACTATCTTCTTCTATGAAAAGTTCGCCTCAAATCCTCAACCCATTTGTCTGGTATTTCCCATGGTATAAAATGCCCTCCCCGGTCATGTTCCGTGATGTTAATATGATTGTACCAGCAAGCACAATCACTGTTTAGAAAACAATGAAAGAAAAAACAGATGACATTATTTTAAAAACTGCTATTAATTTATTTAAACAAAAAGGTTACTCAAATGTTACTATGAATGAAATATGCGATGAGTGTAACATAACCAAAAGCACCTTTTATTACCACTATAAAACAAAAGACGATTTAATATTACGCTATTATAAGCAACTAAGCGAAAATGTTGCTGAGATTATGTCCGCTCTTTTAAAGGATAAGCCTTATCTAAATAAAATTTGGATTTGTTTCGAGTATGTAATTGATAATATGATAAGTCTCGGCCCAGAATTAATGAAAAATTTAATTCAGGTTGACATGAATACTGGCTGTATGGTCTTTGCACAATTCTACTATGGTTATTCAGAAGAGAAAAAGCTCTTTGCTGAAATGATTATAGAACTAATTCGTCAAGGACAGCAAACAAACGAAATAAGGAATGATATTGAAGCAACCGATTTACTTACATTATATTCCTTCGCTTTGATGGGCGTTGAAATGCACTGGGGTTCAACTGGAGGAGAATACGATCAGAAAAAGAGTTTAAAAAAGCTATTTAATATAGTATTCAATAAATAGTTTGTAAAAACTTCCCTATTTTACTTAACAAATCTGCCCCTCAGCAGTATAGCCATTATGGGATGTCTTTACTTGTCAATACTATTGATTTCATTCTGCTGGCACACAGAACCATGGTAAAGTACCAGACTTCCTTTATATCATTATCAAGGTCTATATTATATGGAGCCCAAGAACAATGCCTAATGCCAACAAAGCTTTTATTCCAATCTGATTAAAAGTAGCATCTGTTTTTGCCATGTAGTTTATTCTAATTATGTAGTTTAATATACCCAAAGTTATAGCCTTTTGAGGGATTCAAGGGCTTATGTTAATTTTACATTTTATTCCTGGCTGGTCAGAAGCGTTGAAAATTGTAAGGATGGCAATCTGAACATATGGATCATACAGAGAATTAGATGCTTTGAATAGTTTAGATGACTTGACTTACTATTATATATATGTATCATTTTTCATATAATTTATTTCACACGTCGCATTATAATTTCTTCCTGCTTTGAAACCTCTTTTTCTATACGTTCGAGGGTTTCTTTATTCTGCTTATAGCCATCAAACAAGGCTTCTATTTTAGGATTTATATCATTTTCCAGTTTCAAAACTTGGTTTCCTACGGTTCTAATTTCATTTGTTAAATCATTTTTTAATGATGATATTTCATTTGTTAAATCATTTTTTAAGGATGATATTTCATTTGTTAAATCTGAATACATTTTTTCAACCAATTCAAATAATTTATCGTCCATGCTATCACCTCCTGAGAACTTAATTATATCATTCATTTCATTTTTTTTAAAGTGGGATGATTGTACTAGGTTTTGAAAATTAATTATTTCATCTGTATACACGACGATTGGCGGTTCAGAACAGTGTGATTTCTTAGATAAATCCTTATCCTTAATTTTAATGTTAGTATTCGCTTGGGAAAGCAGAACATGGTACAAAGCGATAAAAGTTTGTATACATGGGTTGCGTTTGTTGATTTTATGTCTACTTGCCTGATGAGAAGAAAGGTCACATCAGCCGTGTGACCTTTCAAAGAATATTTCTTAATTTAAGAAAATTCTGTTTTAATCAAATTCAATCTTTAAATTCTAATCTTTTGTTTTCTCAGTAATGGCTTTAATTAGCTTAGTCTTAATTAATTATCAATTAATCATCTTGAAAAATAATCATAATCTGAATTTTTTATATAATTTTAACCACTCACTTGCATCTCCACATGCATAAAGAACTCTATGGTGATTAAAGCAAAGTATATAATCAAAGTCGTTATTGGTAATATAGAATTCAAAATTATAACATTCAGCCAGTGTATTGACTATGTCTTTACCATTGGTAAAAACATAAGAAATCTTTTCATCGTATGGGTTAAAAAACATTATTGCATCGTTTTCAATATATTGGTCTATCCAACTCCATGCATCATCGTTTGATACTGCAACACAATCTAAATTACCTTTGTTAACCAAAGAGCAAAATCCTTCCCAAAGGTAGTGTTTCACTTGGCTATTACAAAATTTATTGGTAAAACTGCATATTACTTCTTTTGTTTTTTCTTCATTTAATTTTTTAATTAATATATTTAGATTTTTAGCGGTTATATCTATTTGTTTATTAATAGGGTCTAACGCATTAAAGGTAGTTTCTTCTTCGTACATTTTATACATCCTTCTTCCTATAAAATTTATAAAATCATTTCTTGGGTGGTCTAACAGAAGGTACATTATCTAGTATGATATGTCCTACAATACTATTTTTCTTTCCATCTGTTTGCCATCCTATATGAGGTGCATCAGGTCCACTTTGCCATACACCATCTTTCATAAAACCATCATGAGCCCAATCCATACTTACTTCAGCACCATTTTTACTTTTCCATTCAACGGGTATTGATTTACCGTTAATGTCCTTCCCCCATTTTGTTACCTGAAATTGGTCTTTTGGTACTCCAGTTTTGCTAAATGCAACTTCTAAAGCATCTTTAAACAACTTGCCACTACCTCTCCAATCTAAATCTTGTGGTTTCAATTTATAATAAAGTTTACTCCCACTCTTAACTACATCAAAAACATTATCTACTGCTTTTGCACCTTTTTTGGCTATTTTAACTCCTGTGACACCATTACCAATAAATGGTACTATAGCTCCAGCTGATAATGCTGCATTTACTTTATCGCCCCTAACAAAGTATATTACAGCATTTATACCATCAAGAGGTTCGCCAAATACAGGAATCATTCCTCCATAATCTAATAAATTCTGAAGGCTAGCCAGAGTGTCTTCTGTATTATAGACTATGTTTTGTGCTGTATTCCAAAAATTTTCAACTCCATTTTTTCCATATGTATCTCTAATCCATGCGGTATACGATGTGTATGGTACCTCCGAATCATAACCAAGACCAGTTTTATATACGTATTTCATAAAATAATCATATGTTACTTGATTTTTTTTTATTACTTGATGTAATTAGTGTTCCATCTTTTAGTTTAGTTGAAATCCTGGAAATAGGAACAGGACTTAAAGACCATCCTTGCTCCAGTAGATACTTAATCGTACCTTCAATTTTAGAATTATCTGTTGCATCAAGCTCATAATTCGGACAATTAATTTTATATAATAAGTATACTAATTTTCCTTTTCCATTCTTTACTGCAACACCTTTTTGACCTGATACAACTATTGTCTTATTTTCTTCACCCGTCTCAAGAGTTAAGTGACCGCCTTCATTATCTATTACATTTTGACTGTCGCTACCAGTGAGTACATAGTCAATAGTACCTCTATTTACTATGTTCATTCCTATTTTGCCTTTTTTTGAATCGTCAGTTATAGCCCCGCCTGTTATTTTATTAATGTAATTATAATTATTTATTTCAGCAGTTCCATTTTCACCAACTTTAATTGTATCAATTATCCCTCGGTTATTTATGGTTGTGTTACTATTATATCCAGTAATTGTGTTATAGATAGTTCCGTAATTATTTATTGTTGTTGTACTTCCAGTTCCAGTATTAACAGTTCCTATTGTATTATAATTATTCACTGTAGAGTTAAATCCATCTGCCAAATTAATTTCATCAATATCAGTGAAATTATCTATTCCACCCCACAATTGCATTCCTGGAGTTACAACTACACCTCCTGCTTTTTCCGCTTCAGCAACTTCACTGCTGTCTACGTCTTGCATTATTCTGTAAATAAACACAGGGACATGTCCGCTTGGGTCTACATACTGTATTGGGTCATTCTCACAATAAGTATACAAATTTAAGCTCAACGGGTTGTCTTCTTCACCCCAATAGCTATCCTCAGTTGTGAAACGTCCTGTATATCTTTTGATTGATAGAGAGATTGTCTCATTTTGAAACTGAGTTTAACAGGTGACGAATTATTTACCGCTTACATTTGTTTTGTCAGGGGGTCAATTTTATTTGTAAATTGAACTATACCCCAAAAGGTAGACGATACCAAATATATTTTGTATACTTCGATTAAGGGGGAGATTGAAATGAAAGGTTCGAGAAAACATAATACATATTCTAAGACATTTAAATTAGATGCGATT
>JAEWZA010000477.1 GCA_023395575.1 Bacillota bacterium | reverse complement strand
ACCGTAAACAATAGGACTGCAATAAACGTAATACAGAAAATAACTGAAATTACGTTATAGAAACGATTGAACATTTTTAAATTCTTATTTTTATCAATATCATATACTTTTTCAATAACTATTGCCTTATCACGCATACATTCTTCAATCGTGAGTTCCTCTTCCGAAACTTCAGGCTGGGGACGCATTTCTACTTTTCCAAGATATGAGTCTTTTTCTCCGGAATACCATTTAAAAAAACGATATGCTTTTGTTTTTTGATATTCTTCTTCTGATTTCAATCTACTCATTCTTATCATCTCCCTTCATAGCATGTATTTTTTTAAGTGTTGCAAAAAATAAAATACTAGTTATACCTGCACCAACTGCAGCTTCTGTAATTGCCAAATCCGGAGATTGTAAAATAATCCATATAATAGACATAACTAAACTATAAGACATATAAATTAAAATAGAATTCAATAGGTTTTTTGAAAAACTAACGGAAATTGCACAAATAACTAAAAAACCTAACAAGATGTATGTGAATATCTGCATTACTTTTCCACCTCACAGTGATGCTTTAATTTTGTATTTGTAGTAACTTCCAATCTCGAGATAACATGAGATGATACAGGAGAAGCAAACCAGAGAAATATAACTACCAGAAAAATTTTTAAGCTTGTATAGTTAAAACCGTTCATAATCATTAAACCTAATAAAGAAACACCAATTCCAAGCGTATCTCCTATGGATGCTGCATGCATTCTGTTCAGCACATATTTAAAACGGAAGACTCCAAACATTTCCATAATAAAAATAATTAATCCAATTCCCAAAAAAAGAGTACCTAAAATAAATTTAATCCATTCCATTATTTCCATCTTTTTTTTCTCCCTCTTTTATTTTTTGTTCATTATAAACACCCATATATACTTTACTGACTACAATAACAGCTAAGAAACTTATCATGGCATAAATAATACAAATATCTATGAGATAACTTTCATTCATCATTAGTGATAAAATAGAAATAATTACCATAACCATTGTTCCCATCATATTTACAGTAACAATTCGATCTGCCGTCCGAGGTCCGATAACAACACGAATTAAACATAGTAAAATCATTAAGGCTAATATTATGATTGCCGTAATAAAAACAAAATGATAGGCAGCTTCTAATCTTGGTATTCCACTATTCATCTTTTCTGTTCCCCTTCTTTTATTGTTTTTACCCGATCTGCTGACTCCTCCATCTTTTCCAATAATCTTACAAAGACAGAAGAATCTATACCCTCTCCGAAATCTTTATCCAGACAATGAACTACATACTCATCGTTTTCTAATGAAACTGTAATTGTTCCTGGGGTTAATGTAATAGAATTTGCTAATACAACTCTTGCTATTTTAGTCTTTAATTTTGTTTTGAACTTAATAATGGCAGGGTCAAAATCATACTTAGATGAAAAAACTAATTTTAATACTGCAATATTTGCTTTTATTACTTCAAATACCAATACAACTATATATTTTATAATTAGACCACTTTTTCTCATTATAAATAAATCTTTTTGAAGACTATAACCCATGAATTTACATAGGAAGGCATACATAAAAGTTGCAATAATAAGACCAAAAACGGCAATTTCCAAATTAATTTTTCCATTTAATATAATCCATAAAATAAAAAATAAAATGTACATAATAACTTCCTCTCTAACTTATATATTCATTTATGTTAAAAACAGGTATCGACTTCTGTCAACACCTGTTCTGTCTTGAAATTATATACTTATGGATAGGGTTACCCATAGATGAAAATTTCTGCTCATATTCCGTCATTATATTTCCATTATTCATATTGTTGTCATTATGAAGATCATACGTAATCTGATCAATTTTCCAATTTGCTTCTGAAACCTGTTCTACAGCAAAATCAAATAAACCTCTGTTATCTGTTTTAAACTCAAGGTTGCCATCTGGTCTCAATATTTGATCATATCTTACTAAAAATTCTTTTGATGGTAATCTTCTTTTAGCATGCCTGTCTTTTGGCCATGGATCAGAAAAATTTAAATAAATCTTATCTACTTCTTCTTTTCCAAATATTTCCGTAATATCTGTAGCATCTATACACAAGAAACGAAGATTTGGAATATTATCTTCTTCTATTTTTTGAATTGCTCTCAGTAATACACTTGAATATTTTTCAATTCCAATATAATTAATATTCGGAAATAACTTAGCCATCGTTGTAATAAACTGACCTTTACCCATTCCTATTTCTATATGGAGAGGTCCTTCTTTTTCAAAAACATTTTTCCAATTATTCTTCATTTCTTTTGGACTTTGTATTACATATTTACTTGTTTCAATTATTTTTTCAGAACCTGTAATATTTCTTAAACGCATAAATAACCACCTTTATTGATATCTTAATATTCTACACTATTTATTTCTAAAAAGGAAGTGTTTCAATATTTCCCTTTCATAAAAATAAATATCTTTAATATAAATTTTATTTTATGTGAATTTTATCGTTTTACTATTTGGTTTTTTACTAAAATAGTGTATGATTAATCATAGATATTATAAAAGACGGAGAATGAAATATGACTAAATTTAAATATAAAAAGGCATTTACTTTTTTTGTATCTGTTTTTTTCATTTCAAATACATTTTTTTATGCCTGTTTGCCGGTATTTGCAGAAGAAGATTATAATGCACAGGCAGAAAGCAGAAAATCTTTGCCAATACAATCAAATGAGATTACTAATTGGCCTACTGGGCCGGCAATTGGTGCTGAATCAGCAATCCTTATGGAAGCAAATACAGGTACTGTTCTTTATGCTAAAAATATTCATGAAAAAAATTATCCTGCAAGTACTACTAAAATATTAACTTGTTTACTTGCGACTGAAAATTCAGAGATGGATGAAAATGTAGAATACTCAAATAATGCCGTATTTAGTATTGAGAGAGATTCCTCAAATATGGGTATGGATGCCGGTGAAGTAATTACAATGGAACAATCTTTATACGGTATTCTGGTCGGTTCTGCTAATGAAGCTGCAAATGCTGTGGCAGAACATATTAGCGGAAGTGTTGAAAAATTTGCCGAATTAATGAACAGCCGAGCAAAAGAACTGGGATGTGAAGATTCACACTTTGTAAATCCTAATGGTTTGTATAATGAGGAACATTATACAAGTGCTTATGATCTGGCAACAATTGGACGAGCTTTCTTTAAAAATGAATTATTATGTAAAATGTCAAGCACAGCTTCTTATGAAATTCCGCCAACAGCAACCCAACCAGATGATATTATCGTACATTCTAAAAATAAATTGCTTCCTGACAGGGAATGTTCATATGATTACCTAGTGGGCAGTAAGACAGGATATACTTCAGAAGCCAGACAAACTCTCGTATCCTGTGCAAAGATGGATGGTCTGCCACTCATCGGTGTTATTATGAAGGAGGAAACTCCCTGCCAGTTTACTGATACCGTTGATTTATTCGATTATGGATTCAGTAATTTT
>JAEWZA010000469.1 GCA_023395575.1 Bacillota bacterium | reverse complement strand
ATGCACACGGTCCTAATAAATCCCCCACATTTTTGCTTACCTTTAATCCTACTTCAGCAAATAGAGATGCCCACTGGGACATTGCCTGTTCTGATGCTCCCGCACAAATCATCAATATAAATAGTATCCAAAAAACTTTCACTTTAAATAACTTATGTAATGGTATCCCTTCACCTGCTTCTACAAGTGTGTTGATTGGAACTTTTGCAAATAAAAAAGTATTGAAAAAGGGAACCACTGCCCACAAAACCGGAAGATATTCCCAGTGGTCCAATCCGATTGTATTAAAATAGACCGTTGATAAAATAACAACACTTACATGCCCCCAACAGTAAAAAGAGTGCAGCATACTCATAGCAGACTCTTTTTCATCCCCTGGCAGGGCTTCGACGATTGGACTGATTAACACTTCTATTAATCCACCTCCAATTGCATTAATTACCATAGCAATTATAAGTCCACTATAAGCATTCGGCATAATACCAGGTAATATACCAAGACTTATCAATCCTATTGTACTGAGAATGTGTGCTAATACAGATGCTGCCCTATATCCTATTCTATCCACATATTTCGCTGCAATTAAATCGGTTATTATCTGTACTCCGAAATTCAGGGATATCAATATGCCTATTTTTTCTAACGATATTCCAAAATTATTTTGAAATACAATAAATAATAAAGGTGAAAGATTATTTACAATCGCCTGTGTAATATATCCCAGATAGCTTGCATATTTAGTATGCCTGAATGATAATTGAAAATAATTTGTCTTATTCATATTTCCTCCACTCATGTATGTATGCCTCCATTGCTATCTTCTCAAACAAGTAGAAACACGTAATAAAAAAAATCATATATAATATAGCCTTTACGGCTTAATTATATATGATTTTAACATTATTCCCTATATAAAACTACTGTTATATAACCAAAAATACTGCAAATTCAACTTATTTCTTAGTGCTCAACCAATTTGCTGAAAATATACTCATTATTCTTATTTTCCTTGCCTAAAGTACTTTTAATTTTTATATATACTTTTGTATTTTCGTTTCTCATATCAAGTGCAACACTTTGTGGAGTATATGCTTTCAGATTCTGATCAATGGTCAACAAAAGATTCTCATATTTCATATATATCTCTTCTCGATAGCATTTAATTATTTTACTTATTTTATAGTGAAATAATTTCGTTTTAGTATAAAATTCATTTAACAAAGTTTTACCGCTCTGCTTCATCCAGTCAAGACTGCCTTGCAAAATCTTTCGATACTGTTCTTTCGAAATTTTAACAGATTTTTCACTTTCATATTTACCAATTCTATTTTTTCTTTTCAAAATAAATGATTTTCTTTTTCCTTTTTGTTCCATTGCCAACATAAATTGCTCTGGCTGTACTTCTGCTATGTAAGAGGAATCAAAATAAATCTCACAAACTTCCTTTGCATCTGCCTGTACTATCCCTGAATCTATTTTTGTATTATCATCATTTATCTTTTTGTAAAAACTTTTATATTCTCTCTGATCCAACAACACTTCCTGTTCTTGAAATAAACGTATCCCCGTCATCTCCTGCATTATTGTCATATCCTTCATATTTACTAACCTCTCCTTCCAAATCTCAAAAACAAGTAAAACTACCTTTCAATTTATTATAAGTATACTTTACAAGAAAAATGTGTATCAATCTTGAATAGAATATGATTATTTTATTTATTTTATTAAAAATCCATTAACTACTAATTAACTTTCTTCAACTAATATACCGTTTTGATTTTCATTTAGTTTTGCAAAAGCTTTGCGGAATGCACCAATTCTCCCTTTTTAATTACCACACCCTCTTGGTTTTTTATTATGCGGTCGGCCTTCGGAAATGCAAATATAGAATTTCAGGCAAGACAAAAAAAGCCTTGAAAATCAACGTTTTCAAGGCTTCTTAGTAATGAGACATCGGGGATTCGAACCCCGGACAACTTGATTAAAAGTCAAGTGCTCTACCAACTGAGCTAATATCCCATAAGTATTTATTTACAAACAAAGTGCCCAGAACCGGAATCGAACCAGTGACACGAGGATTTTCAGTCCTCTGCTCTACCGACTGAGCTATCTGGGCATTTTCTTCTTTTGAAGAAATAGTAGCGGGGACAGGATTTGAACCTATGACCTTCGGGTTATGAGCCCGACGAGCTTCCAGACTGCTCCACCCCGCGTTAACAATTATGCGTTTTATATGAAATTAACTTCTCCAAAATAAAACTAATGGATGGAGAAGGATTCGAACCTTCGAAGGCGGTGCCAACAGATTTACAGTCTGCCCCCTTTGGCCACTCGGGAATCCATCCATATAGAGCCGATGATCGGACTCGAACCGATAACCTGCTGATTACAAATCAGCTGCTCTGCCAATTGAGCCACATCGGCTTACTTATCAAATAATAACAATTAAAGAATGGGACCTATAGGGCTCGAACCTATGACCCTCTGCTTGTAAGGCAGATGCTCTCCCAGCTGAGCTAAGATCCCAAATTTTATGTTATAAACGACCCAGATCGGACTCGAACCGACGACCTTCGCCGTGACAGGGCGACGCTCTAACCAACTGAGCCACTGGGCCTCATAAAGGCTTCATACCTTCAAAACCGAATACTGACCAATCTCTTCCATCCATTCTTTCTACACATTCCCTGATGTCTTTCCTGACATCTCCTTTAGGATAAGCCCTCGACCTATTAGTAATTATCAGCTCAATAC
>JAEWZA010000465.1 GCA_023395575.1 Bacillota bacterium | reverse complement strand
GGATAATGATCCATTTGTTTGTGCAGGCGGACCATGTGCATATAATCCAGAGCCACTTGCTGACATTATTGATTTCTTTATGCTTGGTGAAGGTGAAGATATTATTAATGAAGTTATGGATGAATATGTAAAATGGAAGGGTACAGGAAAGTCTAGAGCTGCTTTCCTAGAGGAAATAGCTAAGCTAGAGGGTATCTATGTTCCTTCATTCTATGAGTTTGACTATAATGAAGATGGTACTATTAAAAGTTTTACACCAATAAAGCCGCAGTATCCTGCTGTAATAAAAAAGCGTATTATAAAGGATTTAGATAAGGTTTATTTTCCTGATAAAATAATTGTTCCATATACTGACATTGTGCATGACAGAATAATGCTAGAGGTTTTCAGAGGCTGTATCAGAGGCTGTAGATTTTGTCAGGCTGGTTATATTTATAGACCTGTAAGAGAAAAAAGCCATGAAAGATTGATGGAATTAGCTAAAAAGCTTGAGGAAAGCACTGGCTATGAAGAAATATCACTTACATCACTTAGTACTAGTGATTACAGCCAATTAGAAGAATTTACAACAGAGCTTCTTGATGAGATGAATGAGAGAAAAGTAGGTTTATCCCTTCCGTCTCTCAGACTAGATTCTTTTTCATTAGATTTAATGGAAAAAGCGCAGAAGGTGAGAAAGAGTGGATTGACCTTTGCACCGGAAGCTGGAACACAGAGACTTAGAGATGTAATTAATAAAGGCATAACAGAAGAGGATTTGTTAAGTGCTGTTTCACTTGCGTTTAATGGTGGATGGCATGGTGTCAAGTTATATTTTATGCTAGGCTTGCCTACAGAGACTATTGAGGATGTAGAAGGAATTGCGGATTTGGCTCATAAGGTTGTACATGTATACAAAAGAGTACCAATGGAGAAAAAAGGCAAGGGCTTAAATGTTACTGTCAGTACAGCCACATTTGTTCCAAAAGCTTTCACTCCTTTTCAATGGGAAGCTCAGGACAGTATTGAAAATGTATCTCAAAAGCAAATGCTTTTAAAGGACAAGGTACGTTCAAAGCAGATAACATATAATTATCACGAAAATAAACTAAGTTTCTTGGAAGCTGTCTTTGCCCGTGGAGACAGAAGACTTAGTAAGGCTTTAATTAAAGCATGGGAACTAGGATGTAAATTTGATGGCTGGGGCGAATATTTTAAATATGATATTTGGATGAAGGCTTTTGAGGAGTGCGGTATAGACCCATATTTCTATGCAACGCGTAAAAGAGAATATTATGAAATTTTGCCTTGGGATCATATAGATATAGGTGTTTCTAAGAAGTTTTTGATAAATGAAAGTAAAAAAGCTTATGAGGAAAAGATTACACCAAACTGTAGAGTAAATTGCGGTGGATGTGGAGCTGCTGTATTCGAAAGTGGTATTTGTGGAGGTAATAGCATTGGCTAATATTAGAACTAAATTTAAGCGTGGCGACGAGGTTAAGTTTATATCACATCTTGACTTGATGAAGGTGTTTGAACGTGCAATAAGGAGGGCAAGGCTACCTATAGCATATTCACAAGGCTTTAATCCGCATCCAAACATGGTTTTTGGATTGCCGTTGAGTGTTGGTGTTACAAGCGAGGCTGAATATGGTGATTTTGAAATAACAGATGAGCAGATGTCTGTTAATGAATTTATAGAAAGATTGAATTCACAGCTTCCCAAAGGACTAGAAATATTGGCAGCAAAGTCTAGAAAGTCAAAAGATAATATAATGGCTTTAATATCTGCAGCTAGATACTCTGTAGTTGTTGGTATTAAATCGCAGTGTACAGAAAAGGATTTAAAATCAAGTTTGAATAAATATCTTGCTCAGCATGAAATAGTTGTTAAGAAGAGAACTAAAAGCGGCATTAAGGATACAAATATTCGGGATATGATTTTCGATTTGAACTTTGAATTTCAGCCATGCGGGAACTTTAGTATTGCTAAATTTTCTATGCTGGTTAGTGCTGGAAGCAAAGCAAATTTGAAGCCGGATCTTTTAATTGAATCTGTATTTGATTTTATGAAGCTTGATCATGATATTGAAAGAATTCATAGGGAAAAGCTATTTATTATGACTCAGGACCAACTTCTAGATCCAATGGACGGGCTTGTTTTATAGTAACATTTGAGGTGATTGGATGATTAATGAAATGATAGTAGATGTCAATGCGGCAGAAATTAGGGTTGGCATACTTGAGGACAAAGAGCTTGCAGAAATTCATATTGAGAGAACAAGTCATCAAGGTCTTGTTGGTAATATTTATAGAGGCAAGGTTAGCAGTGTTTTACCTGGTATGCAAGCTGCATTTATTGATATCGGATATGAAAAAAATGCATTTTTATATGTAGGGGATGCAATTCCACAAAAGGATTATTCTGATGATGAAATGGAAGTTTATCGGGATTATGCTGAATACAGCATATCGGATATACTAAAAGTAGGACAGGAAGTTACTGTTCAAGTAATAAAAGAGCCGATTGGTACAAAGGGGCCTAGAGTATCAACACATATAACTTTACCTGGAAGAAATTTGGTATTGTTGCCTAAAGCAGATTATGTGGGGATATCTCGAAGAATTGAAAACGATGAAGAAAGACAAAAGCTCAAAAGAATAGCAGAGAAGCTAAAGCCTGATAATATGGGACTAATTGTTAGGACTGTATCTGAGGGTAAGGATGAGGAAGACTTTATTCAAGATGTTTCTTTTCTTACTAAGCTATGGGCAAAGATTAAACAAATGGAAAGCAGCGGGCCTGTTCCAAGATGTATCCACAAGGACGTTAATTTAGTTTATAGATCAGTTAGAGATTTATTTACTTGGGATATAGATAAATTTGTTATCAATGATGAGAAAGAGTATTATAAAGTAATTGAATTAGTTGAGATGATTTCACCGGCTCTTAAAAACAGAGTTGAATTATTTCGAGAGGATTATGATATTTTTGACTATTATCAGATAGAAACAAAAATTCAGAGAGCTCTTTCCAGAAAGGTTTGGCTGAAATGCGGTGGATATATAATCATTGATAAAACAGAAGCGCTTACAGTAATAGATGTGAATACAGGCAAGTTTGTTGGAAATAATAACTTAGAAGATACTGTTCTAAAAACAAATATAGAAGCGACCAGAGAAATTGCAAAGCAGCTGAGGTTAAGAGATATTGGCGGTATAGTAATAATTGATTTTATTGACATGAATGACAGTGAACACCAGCAAATGGTGCTTGATTCTCTGAAGCAATGTCTTAAAAGTGATAGAACTAAAGCTATTGTTCTTGGAATGACCCAGCTGGGGCTTGTTGAAATGACCAGAAAGAAAATGAGACAAGAACTTTCTACTATTATGACCTGTGATTGTCCGCTTTGTGAAGGAACTGGAAAGGTATATACTTCTGAAACAAATGCTATGGAGGTTTTGAAAAAAATAAAGGAATATCTCAGCACTGTTAAAGCTAAAGGAGTAGTAATTGAAGTACATCCTTCTGTTGCAGCTATTATTGAAGAGAATATTAATAAAATATATGATAATACAACTAAAAAAGTGGAGGTGAAGATTTCTGCCTCTACATCAGGTGACCTAAAACCAAATGGATTAAGAATCAAAGTAATTGACAATGACTCTTTACTGTGCTAAACTATATCGGTAGCCGCTCGGCCAGGGCTTTTTAAATATAGTTTATAACTATTGCCTGTGATGTGTAAATGTCATTTTGTCGGCGAGACTGTTAGTAGGAGGTGTATCATGTACGCAATTATAATGACTGGTGGAAAACAGTATAAAGTTCAAGAAGGCGATGTTGTTTTTGTTGAAAAACTTTTCGCAGAAGAAGGAGAAGCAGTTACTTTTGATAAAGTTCTTGCTGTATCAAAAGATGGAACAGTTAACTTCGGAGCTCCAATACTAGAAACTGCTTCTGTTAGTGCTAAGGTTCTTAACCATGGTAAAGGTGAAAAAATCACAGTTTTTCATTACAAACCCAAAAAGAACATTAAGAAGAAGCAAGGACACAGACAGCCTTATACAAAGGTTCAAATCGAAAAGATTAATGCTTAAGGAATAACAAGTAATGATTAAAATTAATATAGGTAAGGATTTAGCAGGAAATATTAAACAGTTTGTTGTTAAAGGACATGCAGACTATGCCGAAGAAGGCAGTGATATTGTATGTTCAGCAATTTCTGCAATTACGTTTACAGCTTTAGGAGCTATAAAGTACATTATAGGGTTGAAGGGTTTTTATAGGCGAAGGGATAGAGATGGTTTTGTATCCTGTAAGCTTGATATGGATTTGTCGCCTCAATTAAGACATGATGCCAATATAATTATGGCTACTGCGGAAATAGGATTCAAACAGATAGAAAATGCTTATCCGGACTATGTGAAGGTAATGGATGAGGAGGTGTAGTCTCATGATAAAGGTTAATTTACAACTTTTTGCTCATAAAAAGGGTGTTGGTAGTTCTAGAAATGGTCGTGATAGTGCGGCTCAAAGACTTGGCGTAAAGAGAGCTGATGGCCAGTTTGTACTAGCTGGAAACATTCTTGTTCGTCAAAGAGGTACAAAAATTCATCCTGGTGACAATGTAGGTATAGGTAAGGATGATACCTTGTTTGCATTAAAGGATGGAAAGGTTAAGTTTGCAAGACTTGGCAGAGATAAGAAGCAGGTTAAAATTGTAACTGCTGACTGAGTCATTTTCACAAAGTCAAAATGACTTTATTATCGCATTAAACGCATAATAAGAGGTAGAAAATGTGATATGCATTTTCTACCTCTTTGATATTTACAAAATTATCTCTTAGAGCATGAATTATCAATAGATACTTATCCGGATTGGAAATGGAGAAAAAGATGTTTAAAGATAGTGCAAAGATAAATGTTAAAGCTGGAAATGGCGGAAATGGATGTGTTTCATTTCATCGTGAAAAATACGTAGCTGCAGGTGGACCAGACGGTGGTGATGGTGGAAAAGGCGGAGACGTTATATTTGAAGTGGATGAAGGCTTAAATACATTAATAGATTTTAAATATAAAAAGAATTTTAAAGCTCAATCGGGGGAAGACGGTGGTACTTCAAATTGTTCAGGGAAAAATGGCATGGATTTAATTATTAAGGTGCCGATGGGAACAATTATAAAGGATGAACTTACTGGAGTGGTACTTGTTGATATGATTAAACAAGGTCAAAAATGTGTTATCGCAAAAGGTGGAAAAGGCGGTAGGGGCAATCAGCATTTTGCCACACCAACCAGACAAATTCCAAACTTTGCAAAAAGCGGCGATATTGGTGAAGAGTATTCTTTGATTCTTGAAATGAAAGTAATTGCAGATGTTGGTCTTATTGGTTTCCCAAATGTAGGAAAATCAACTATGCTATCTATGGTTTCTGCTGCAAAACCTAAAATAGCGAATTATCATTTTACAACATTAGTACCTAATCTTGGAGTAGTCAAAATTGAACAAGGAAAAAGCTTTGTAATTGCAGATATTCCAGGGCTTATTGAAGGTGCCAGCGAGGGCGTTGGTCTTGGACATGAATTTTTAAGGCATGTAGAAAGGACTAAGCTGTTGGTGCATGTTGTTGATGTATCTGAAATTGAAGGCCGTAATGCAATAGAGGATTTTGAAACTATTAATAAAGAGCTGCTAAGATATAATGAACTGCTTGCATCCAGACCTCAAATTGTTGCTGCAAATAAAATGGATATTCCCGGAACGGAAGAAAAATATGCTTCCTTCAAAGCTGAAATGGAGAATAGAGGTTATAAAGTATTTGGTATTTCTGCTGCTACAAACAAAGGCTTAAAGGAACTAATGTACTATGTTTCAAATGCTCTTAGCACCTTGCCGGATACTATTTTGATAGATGAAAACAAAGTTGAAGAGGTTGTATATACTGCAAAGGATGAGAAACCTTTTGAAATTCACATTGCTGACGGAGTTTATGTTGTTGAGGGCAATTGGCTTAGAAAGGTTTTGGGGTCAACTAATATAACTAATTTTGAATCACTACAGTATTTCCAAAGAGCTTTAAAGAAAAAGGGAGTTATATCAGCCCTTGAAGAAATGGGCATTAAAGAAGGTGACACTGTAAGAATCTATGATACAGAGTTTGATTATACAAAATAATTGTGTTTTAGTTTCGGTTGTTCTAGGTTTGTAATAATTTTTGACAAAGTATAAACAATTAATCTAAGAGATAATAAATATATAGGAGGAAATATATGCTTACAGGTAAGCAGAGAAGCTATTTGAGAACACTAGCAAATAACATTCAGCCAATTTTCCAAGTTGGTAAGGGCGGAATAAGCGATAACATGGTAAAACAGTTTTCTGACGCTTTAGAAGCAAGAGAATTGATAAAGGCCACAGTTCTAAAAAATGCCGAGAGTGACACTAAAATGGTATGTGAAGAAATTGCTGAGCTGACAAGGTCAGAAATTGTTCAAGTAATAGGAAGTAAATTTGTATTGTATAAACAAGCTGAAAAGAATTCAGTTATAGAGCTACCTAGGTAGTTCTTTTTTTAAAATACGCAAATTGAATATTAGTATCAATATTTATTATCTCAATATAAGGGTGTGGTATTGTCTATTAAAATATTTCTCACTCTTACCCAAATTCAAAAAAATTATTTTTTTAGGCATAAAAAAATGATAATAGGAATATATATAGTGGTATTTTATTTTGAAGCTTATGGGAGAAGAGTATGAGAGATAGGTTTAATTTTGCAAATATTAATTATGAATATATTCAAGCATCAGATATAAAGATGGTAAATGATAAAACTCTTATAGATAAAGTTCAAAATACTTATAATTTCTTGAAGCTTTGTGAAACCCATCTGAACAGCGTTAAAGAGGATTATGGCAAGAAGAAAATTGCAAGCTTAAGGCTTGCATTTGTTAAGCACCAACTTAATCTATTAATAAGAGAATGTAGGGCGAGGCAAATTAACCATAATCTTAGCAATTTTGAACAATAGATTACGGTTGGTGCTTCATTTCAAAAATAAAAAACAATTCTTAATATTTTATAGTTTATAATTAGAATTCTTCATCTGTTATATCAGATAAAATCTTTTTGTATAACTTTTCATTATTCTGAGTCCAGTTATTACAAATCTTTATGGCATCATTTTTACTGCCTACAGTTAATTTTAAATCAATATAAGTGAAATTGTCTTCAAGTATCTTTAGACTGATAAGATATTGATTTTCATCAATTGCGGTATAATCAGAAATTATATTGCTTTCATGCTTTATACGTTTTTTATTAATTGTGAGGGCTTCATCGATTCTTGACTTTGTACCAGCGGCAATGATGGAAACAAAGTAATCTAAGCTCTGCTTACCTGCAGGAGATATTCTATATGAAAGTTTATCATCACTATCTATTTTTTCTAATAGCTTTCCTTCGCATAGTTCATCAAGATATTGCTGCAGGAATATATAGTTCATAAGCTTATTTTCCAGGACTATTTTTGTAAGAAGCAAGTTAGAAACAGGAGCTTCTAGATTGTTAATGATATACAATAATATTATTTTGTTTTCGGCAAGTTCTCTACTTTCTATAGGATTCATAAAACCTCCCTGATATCTTTTGTAAAATAAAAATAAGTCTTATTTTGTGCTATAATATTTTTAATTATATCATAATAAAAAAAAAAATTCCATATTGCCTGAATTTGGTAAAGACGAAGTTTACATTTTGTGTATTCAATGTTTTCTTCGCAGCTTGAAAAATGCGAAGTTAACATTTAGTGCATTCATTGTTCTCTACGCAGCTCGAAAATAAGGATTATGCTAACATGGTGCATTTTCGAGCTACAAAAAGCTGCCTAGCTAGTTTAAGATTTTAGAAATCCTTTGTACGGACATTGATTGTGCGCTTACGAGCTGAAAACCTGCAAGCAGCTTTTTATGGGCTAGAGTAATCAAGCAATGAGTATACACTTTCTAAATACTATTTTTGTCGTTGGAGGTATTATTATAATGGAGTCTAGCTTGATATTTAATAATGAACTTGAAACATTTATATTAGGGCTTGGAGCATCATTTGTGGGAACGTCAAAGGTTGTGGATTTTCTGCCAGATGAATTGAAAAAGTATCAGTATGCAATAACCTTTGGAATAAGATTATCTGATGCAATAATTGATGAAATAGAGGATAAACCTACTTTTACCTACTTTAATCATTATCGTTCTGTGAATACTATGATAGACCAGCTTTCTCTGAGGACTGTGCTTACAATAAATCAAAAGGGATATAATGCCTACTCAATAGCTGCTTCACAAAGTATACCTACATCAAAAGTTCCATACAGTGGAATATTTCCCCATAAAACAGGAGCTGTTTTAGCAGGGCTAGGATGGATTGGGAAAAATGGACTTTTTATTCACAAGGAATATGGTCCTAGAGTTAGGCTTGGAACTGTGCTGACAGATTTAGAGGTTGTGAGTGATAATGCAGAAATGAAAAGCCAATGTGGTGCATGCAATAAATGTGTGAGCTCATGTCCAGCACTTGCTTTGACAGGAAAGGAGTGGACAGTTGGTTCAGATCGTGGTCAGTTAGTAGATGCAAAAGCTTGTTCTGAGTATATGAGCCAAAAGTTTAAACATATAGGACGAGGTTCTGTTTGTGGGATTTGTATTAAGGTTTGTCCTCATAAGTATGATAAAAGTAGGAAATAATCTATACAACTATTTGTTGTGACCTAGCCTTCTTAAAATAAGAGCAACCCGCATTTTAACTTTCTGCGAGTTGCTCTTAAATTTGATGCTTTATTTTCTAGTCAATGTTTTACGGTACATATCCAAGTAGGCCTGTGCCGATTTATCCCAACTGAAGTCGGCTCTCATACCTCTTTGAATCAGCAAATTCCATACATCTTTTCTATTGTTATAGAAATCTACTGCTCTCCTAATGGTGTTAAGCATATCATGGGCATTGTAGCTTGCAAATGTAAAACCATTTCCTTCACCGGTTTTTTCATTATAAGACAAAACGGTATCATTTAAACCACCGGTCTCACGAACTATTGGAACACAACCATATCTAAAACTGAAGATTTGGCCAAGACCGCATGGCTCAAATAAAGATGGCATTAAAAACATATCAGATCCAGCATAAATTCTTTGAGCCAATGTGTCACTAAAGGTTATGTTGGCGGAAACTTTTTCCTTATGCCAATAAGCAGCATTTTCGAAAACCCATTTATAATGCTCGTCGCCCTTTCCTAAAACAATTAATTGAATGTCCATTTGCAAAATTTCTTCAAGTACACATTCTATAAGGTCAAATCCTTTTTGGGCAGTAAGTCTTGATATTATACTAATAATTGGCACATCTGGCCTTACGGGCAAGCCTAGCTCTTGTTGAAGTTGACGTCTGTTTTCATATTTGTTTGATAAATTATCAGCCGAATAGTTCGCATAAAGTCTTTTATCAGTTTCAGGATCATTTTTTTCGTAGTCAATACCATTTAAAATGCCATATAAATCATTTGAACGATGTATTAATAGGGAATTTAAATTTTCTCCATAAAAGCTGTTTTTAATCTCCTGTGCATAGCTTGGGCTAACTGTGCTGATTGAATCAGAATATACTAGACCTGCCTTCATATAGTTTACATTGTTATAAAATTCAATTCCATAAGGAGTGAAGTATTCCCAACCTATTCCCAGCATGTTTGGAATTACTTCGCTTGGGAATACACCCTGATATTTTAAATTGTGAATTGTAAATACTGTTTTGATATCGCTATAAAATGGTATATAACGATAGTTTGCTTTTAATAGTAAGCTTACAACTCCTGTTTGCCAGTCATTACAGTGAATAATATCAGGTTTGAAACCAATGAGAGGTAGCATTTCAATAATAGCTTTACTAAAAAATGTGAATTGCTCTGCTTGGTCAAAATCTCCATATAATTCAGCTCTGTTAAAATAGTATTCATTGTCTAAAAAATAGTAAGTAATTTCATCATGAACAAGCTTATAAACACCACAATATTGATGTCTCCATGAAAGATCGATATATATATATCCTAAATATTCCATTGAATCTTTAAAATGCTTAGCTATGCAGCCATAATTGGGCATTACTACTCTGATGTCTGTACCTAGCTTAGAGATTGCTTTTGGTAGTGAACCAGCAACATCTCCAAGACCTCCTGTTTTTGCAAAAGGAAATACTTCGGAAGAAGCAAACAAAACATTTATAGTATTATTCAATCCATTACCTCCTAAATATTCGATTATTTGATTTGTATAGCTTTAGTTTTGTGCTAGTTATCAAACACGAAACTAATATTAATAAGTATGTATAAAAGTTTATTGCAATTGCCAATTAGACAATAGCTAAATAATAACTAACTTCTATTATACCAATTAAGAATATTAATTAAAGGGTTTATTACTAACCAAACTAATAGTTATAGTTTAACAGAATTTGTATAAGCATACAATATAGCTGTTATTAGCACAGTTTTATTTATATTAATGTAATCAGAAGAGTATTATTCTAAGTTAACTCGTTGTGCTAATTCAATTTGAACTGAGTTCGCAGGTAAATTACTTATTGTTAATACTGGTACGCGAGTACCAGTAACCCCCTACTGATACCTGTCAACCGAAGTGTAACAAACTGAAAAAACTAATATTTTTGAAATAAGTTTATAATATGTCTATCAATTTTAGTATAAAAGACGTATAATAAGTGTATATATATTTTTAGTAAATATTGTAAAATGAAGTTTGTTATTCAATTCATAAATCAATTTCTTTCAGAGGAAGGTTATTGATTTGGTACTAATTTTTGAGGAGGTCGTAAAAATGAACTTAAAAGATTTATTTCAGAAGAAGAAAACATCCAAAAAAGAGACTGCTAAAAATGTTGCTATAGGTGCCGGAATTGGTACTGCAGTTGGTGTTGCAGCTGGTGTATTGTTAGCTCCAAAGTCAGGCAAGGAAACTAGAGAAGATATAGCAAATACAACTAAAAAAACTCTTGAAAATGTAAAAGATGGGCTAAATGTTGCAAAAGAGAAGATTGAAGAAATAGTAAAAAAAGAGAGCTGCTGCTGTAATGCTGCTGAATCCGATGAGAACGCACCTGAGAAAGCTGAAGATGCTGAATAATAAAGTTTCAAAAGGCTTTATATATAAAAGCTAAAGCATTTTAGCTATATATACGAAAGGAAGTTGCTTATGAGAGTTACACTAGACCTTAGTGCAGTTGCTTGGTTTATAATATTCTGTATAGCTGTTACAGTAGGTGTATTTTTGATTATACTACTAATAAATTGCCTAAAGGTCGTAAAAAAAGTAAATAATATAATAGAAAACAACTCTGAGAGCATTACAAATACTATATCAGCATTGCCGGAAACGCTTAAAAGTGTTGATGAGCTAGCAGTAAGTACAAAAGGTACAATAGATAAAGCTAATTCAATTGTATCATCTGTTGAGGAAAATGTTACAGATTCTTTTTCCTTTAATGCAGAAAATATTCTTAACATAATCAATGTGGCAAGCTCAGTAATCAAATCAATAATAAATGCTTTTACTTCATCAAAGTAAATGAAAACAACGTAGGTTGACTAAAATAAACGAAAGTGGGGAACATCTGCTTCGCAGAGTTCCCCACTTTCGTTGTGCGCCCAGCATGGGCGCTTTCTCGTCGGTGAAAGTCCGATACGGGGGTTGATAGTGCCAACCGTTAGC
>JAEWZA010000464.1 GCA_023395575.1 Bacillota bacterium | reverse complement strand
ATGGATATCGGTACAAAATAAATTGATTCAAAGGGAGTAAGTTTAACAAAGGTACTAAGCCATTCTGGCAAAAACCATAGTGGAAAAAGCGCCCCTGACAATACTGCTATCACTGCATCCTTTATAGTTATTATGCTAAAGGTCCAATAAAACCAAAAAGAACTTAACCATACAATAAAATTAATACTGTACAAAACAAGATATCCAAGTATTGCACTTATACAAAAGAGAATTCCCGACTGCAGGTTAAATGGCGGTAGCAGCTTGAATAATACAATTGAGAGTATTAGAGCCGGAGTAAGCTGCATAATTATTCTGAAAGTAAGAGTTCCTATATTGTATGAAAATATATTCAACCTGAAACTTAAAGGTTTTAATAGGTCGGAAGATATCAATCCACTGGTTATTTTGCTTTCTATCAGGTATTCTTCCATCATGAATATACTCTGCATAAGAAATCCGAGTATAATATAGGTCATAACGACCTTAAATTGTACACCACCTAGAACTTCTTCTTCCTCATATATTGCTTTCCAGATAGCGATATTGACAAATATCATTAATAGCGTATTAATCACACCAGCAAAGTAATCAATGCGGTACACTATATTGTTCTGAAACGACTTTTTGGCAATCTCCAGATATTTCCTCACCGATATTGATACCTCCCTCATAAATTTCTCTTATTATAGACTCTATTTCTGGTTCTTTTATGGTTAGGTCAAGTATCCCATACTTAGATGTTAACTCTGCGATTAAATCGGAGACTTGCACTTCATCCTTATTAAACCTGAGCCATTTCTTATTGCTCTGTTGATCTGCAAGTTCTACACTTATAGGCAACTCAATATCCCTATATAATTGATTAAACTCCACAACCAAGGTTCTGTCTTTTCCATACCGGTTCTTTATCTGGTCAGCAGTACCATCATAGATTATTACTCCCATATCGATTATTATCATTCTCTTACAGGTTTTTTCTATATCCAGCATATCGTGGGTAGTAAAGAGCATTGTAATATTCTTTTCTTTGTTAACACATTTAATAAATTCTCTTATCTTTTCCTTTGCGACAACATCAAGGCCAATTGTCGGCTCGTCAAAAAAAACTATTTCAGGGTCATGTATAAGCGAAGCTGCTATATCCGCCCTCATCCTCTGACCGAGACTCAATTGCCTCACTGGTTGGGATATAAATTCATTAAGTCCCAGCATAATGTTAAACATGTCCATGTTTTCTTTGTATCTTTTTTCTGGAATTTTGTATATGTACTTCAATAATTCAAAAGTGTCTATTACAGGTAAATCCCACCATAATTGTGTTCGTTGTCCAAAAACTGCTCCAATTCTTGAAGCGTTCCTTTTCCTGTCTTTATATGGTGAAAGGCCTCCTATGCTTATTGTCCCTGAAGAAGGTGACAGAATGCCTGTGAGCATCTTAATAGTTGTGGACTTTCCAGCACCGTTTGGACCAATAAAACCCACCATATCTCCCTTTTGTATTTCAAAGCTGATATTATCTACTGCCCGTTTTATCTTATACTCGGGCACAAGAAGACCTTGTACTGCGCCTAAGATTCCTTTCTTTCTTACATTAATCTTATAATCCTTAACTAAATTGTTAACCTCAATAAATGCCATAACTACCTCCCCTTGTACTATTGCAGCCTTCCATAAGTAACTAATCCTCCGCAAAGCCTTTGATTACACCACAAGAGCTAATAACCCTTATATTAAAATGAAATTTATCGATTGTAGAATATTTTCTAGCCTCAATAGATTTTTAGTGCCAAACTTTTTCATAAATGCACATAACATTAGCCCTTATAGCAATAAAACCTATAAGACTTTTCTTTGAACATATTCAGCTTTGATTGGTGAAAGTATGAAAAGTACAAGCAGTAGAAAGCAGGTCTTTGAATATATTCATTTCAAATATGAGGCTGCAAATATCTTCAATTTCAATTAAATCCACGTTAATATCATTTTAGTAGAATCAGTCATATAAATCGCTTATAAAAATCTCGTTTTGAATGATTGCCTTTAAAACAGCTTCAATCCTCGTCCCCACATTAAAGATTTTAAAAATATTCTGAGCATGAAATCTGACAGTAGATAGCGATATCTCTAATTCATGCGCTATCTGTTCGTCAGTCATACCTTGTGCTATTCTTTTCAAAATTAGCTTATGCTGTTGTGTTAATCTTTTAGTCAAATCATTTTGTGTCCCTAAAATTCCTTGTGTATAGCTTGTACAGCACATATTTTTTGCTAATACGTCCACAAATCCTTTTAAAGCACTTGATATTGGATTACCTACACGTACTATAGATATATATAATTTCTTATAACCATCCCAAATGGGTACACAGTATTCATGCCATTCTTTTAATACATTGCAATAGTGAAATTGTGGTTCTAGATATACATGTGTGTTGCTCTGCTTCGCAATAAATACAGCATTCGTCCCCACACTTTCAGTACAAAACGAAACTCCTGATTTTAGATATTTTTTGAATGTACAATGTCCGCTTATATTAATCCATCTAGGAAAAAAAACATCTAAAACAGTTAATTCTTCATCTAAAAACAAAAAGCAATAATATCCCCTTTCCACTCTAATGGCATCAATATACTTATGTATAAAATCTTTAAAAATAGCCAAATGCGCTTTTTTTTTGTGTCTGTTTACATAACTCATCATCTGTAATTAATTTTTGAGGTTCTTTAATCTCCTTCGGTATACCAGATTGCTCACAATTCGCCCAAGATTCAATAATACTTCGAAATATGAACTCATTCATTGCTCGCCCTTCTTCCTTATTCTATAATTTATTACTACTATTATAAACTATAACATTTAATAGTCGAATTGTGTAGAAATTTATTGATAAAATGTATCATTATCTAGATATTATTGAAATTTTCAAGTTGTTTATTGTAATATTTTGTAAATAAAATACTTTTCTTGACTTTAAATACAAAAAAGTATCCTCTTTCTAATAAATAATAAACCTCTTATCAAGAAATCACATATAGGTATAAACTAAACCTATCCTTTTTTGTTTTCTAATACATCCAAAAATCTTCTGGGGTATTCTTGTAAAAGACTGTGGATAGACTTATATTTTTATTAAACCTTTTCCTTTTTGAGTTGATGATATATTGACACTGTTGTCTAATTGTATTAGACTATACTTAGTCTAATACAATTAGACAGG
>JAEWZA010000449.1 GCA_023395575.1 Bacillota bacterium | reverse complement strand
CTTCAGACTATTACGAATTAGTCGAAGATGCAGAAAAAAGCAAAAATATATCTCACCATGATTTTAATCATCATAATATTTTTATTCAAAATGATGAAATGTATTTAATTAATTTTGAATATTGCTGTTATGATTTAAAAATATATGATTTAGTAAACTTATTAAGACGAAAGATGAGAAAGTGTGGGTGGAATATTAATGAAGCTGCTAAAATTATAAATGAGTATTGTAAAATTGAATCCTTATGCGAGAGTGAGTTTGAACTAATGAAAATAATGTTTATGTTTCCACAGAAGTTTTGGAGGATTGTGAATAAATATTATAACAGTAAAAAAGGTTGCACAGAAAAAAGTTATATAAACCGACTACAAGAGGTAATTGATGAAATACATTATCTTAAGGTTTTTTTGAACGATTTTCAATCAATTTAGATTACAAAAAGAGAATATAGATAGTAATAGAAGTGCACCTCAAATGTTAGACGAGGAATGATAACTAACATTTGGAGGTGCATTTTGAAAATTTTAGTTGAATAAAGGATTAAAATAATCCAACAATAGTCCCATCCTCTTGAATATCTATCTTTTCGGCTGATGGTACCTTTGGGAGTCCAGGCATTGTCATTATATCGCCTGTTAATACAACTATAAAACCAGCACCTGCTGATATTCTAACTTCCTTGACAGTGACATCAAAGCCCTTTGGACAGCCTAACAGAGCAGCATTATCAGAAAGAGAATATTGAGTCTTTGCCATGCAAATTGGAAGTTTATCAAGTCCTATTTCTTCAATCTTTGAAATAGATTTCTCAGCAGCGGCGGTGTATAGTACATTATTTCCACCGTATATCTTAGATACAATTGCTTGAATCTTATTCTTAATAGAAGCATTTAAGTCATATATTGGAGCAAAATTTGCAGTATTAGAATCTAGAACGTCAACTAGCTTATTCGCAAGTTCTATACCGCCTTCTCCACCCTTTAAGAATACATCTGAAAAAGCAACTTCTACGCCTAAAGCACTACATTGATCGTGAACTAATTGAATTTCTTTTTCAGTATCTGTATCAAAGTGATTAATAGCTACAATAACTGGAACTCCAAACAGCTTGATATTTTCAATATGTTTTTGTGCATTTGCAAAACCTTTTGATAAAGCTTCTATATTTTCTTCCTTTAGGTTTTCTTTCTTTACACCACCATTATACTTGAGTGCTCTTATTGTAGCTACCAAAACTACTGCATCAGGCTTAAAGCCAGCAAATCGGCATTTTATATCAAAGAATTTCTCTGCACCAAGATCAGCACCGAAACCAGCTTCTGTAATAACATAGTCGGATAGCTTTAGAGCCATTTTAGTAGCAGTAACGCTATTACACCCATGTGCTATATTGGCAAATGGGCCGCCGTGCATTATAGCAGGTGTACCTTCAAGTGTTTGTACAAGATTTGGCTTAATTGCATCCTTTAGAAGTAGCGTCATTGCACCATCAACCTTTAAATCTCTAGCAGTAACAGGATTTCCAGAATAGTTGTAGCCCAAAATTATTTTTCCTAGTCTATCTTTTAAATCGTTTATATCTGAGGCAAGGCATAGTATTGCCATAACTTCTGAAGCAACAGTTATATTAAAACCATCCTCTCGTGGAACACCATTAACCTTTCCGCCAAGACCAACAATTATATTTCTAAGGGCTCTGTCGTTCATATCCATACAGCGTTTCCATACAATTTGACGAGGGTCTATGTTTAAAGAATTACCTTGCTGAAGATGGTTATCTATAGCTGCTGAAAGAAGGTTATTAGCAGCAGTAATGGCATGCATATCACCTGTAAAGTGAAGATTAATATCTTCCATAGGTACAACCTGGGAATAACCACCGCCAGCAGCACCTCCCTTAATTCCCATTACAGGACCCAAGGATGGTTCACGAAGTGCAATTACGGCATTTTTTCCTATTTTGGCCATAGCTTGTCCTAAACCGACAGTAGTGGTAGTTTTACCTTCACCGGCAGGAGTTGGATTAATTGCTGTAACTAAAACAAGCTTACCATCCTTATTATTCTTAACTTTATCCCATAATTTATCTGAAAGTTTAGCTTTGTAATTGCCGTATAATTCTAAGTCCTCCTCGTTTATTCCTAGCTTTTCTGCAATTTTAGTGATTTTATTCATTTTGCAGTTTTGAG
The DNA here is from genome assembly GCA_023395575.1 of Bacillota bacterium. GTDB lineage: Bacteria > Bacillota > Clostridia > Acetivibrionales > DSM-1351 > Ruminiclostridium. The sequence continues at coordinate 8,434 of JAEWZA010000449.1, read as the reverse complement.
CAATCTCTATATCTGTAAGCAATGTAATTCTCCTTTCTTAAAAAAATGAAAATATAAATTTTATAAATGTATAAATTTTAACTGTAATTGAATTAAGCATATATGCAATTCATATTTTTTCTAATATAATAGACTAATACTGTATTGTATAATAATTACTTTACTAAAAAATATTATATATCTTTATATATAGGTAATTCAACAAAATTAAGTAATTTGGTGTGATACCATTCACAATGGTTAGATAGAAGTCATAAAATGGAATTAGGATTAAGTTTTTAATTTTATAGTATTACATATTCTTTCGAAAAATAGCATAATAGAAAATATCTGAAGAACTTTTATTCTTAGTAAAATCTATTTAAATCTCATACTCAAGATGATAATTACCAAAAAACTAAATATATAAGATTCAATGAATATTTATTCAAACGAAAAAGTAGAAATGATTTCAGCAATAAAGGTTAATAACCATTGTTTTAAAGGAATTATATTAACAGGCACTCTAAAAGTGTTGTGTATTGTAAGTGTACAAGGGTTATTTGCCAAAAATTTAACAATTGAGTGACTAATGTGTTATTGAAATTAATATTATTTCTATTTTATAAATAATTATTAAATATTATTTTGAAAAATTGGCATACTAAACTAAGAGGGGAAGAAAAATATTATGAAGCAGGTTGAAATTGGAAATTTAGTTTATAGAAAATCCTATGAAAAGGATGTTCTTTTTAGAGTATCAGACATAATATTTGATCATGGTAAAAAAATAATTATATTAAAAGGTGTAAATGTAAGATTGCAAGCTGATGCTGAAGAAGATGACTTAGATATAATCGGATATGATAAGAACAAAATGTCTGGAAATATTTTATAAAATCTCCTTAAAAGCTATTAAAATAAGCAGTATTAGGTATATTCACCAAAAAAAATACTTGACATGTAGCCTGTTGACTTGTATAATATAATATTTTTGACAAGATACAAATATTGTGATATAATTAACTAAACTGATGAAGAGGTGATATCATGATAGATAGAGGAGAACTTTTTCAGATAAAAAGAGATATTGAAGGTTGTATCGGTGAGAAGGTACAGCTAAGAGCGAATAAAGGGCGCAAGAAATCTTTTATTAGAGAAGGTGTTCTTGAAAATACTTATCCAAGTATTTTTGTTGTTAAGTTCGAAAATGCATATGATAATACCAGAAGGGTTTCATATAGCTATACAGATGTTCTTACAAAAGCAGTAGAATTAGTAGTATATAAAGATGATAAACAGATTCAGGTGTGCTAAGATTAAGTGAAATTTTGATTACAGTTGTATTTGGATTAATATCCGTATGATTCATTATCATAAGCTTTCTGAGAAACTTAATAATATAATTTGCAAAAAAGAGACTTTTATACGGGTCTCTTTTTTGCCTATAAAAAAGACTAAATAAATGGAATAATATTAGTTTTGGTTTTGTTGGTATATATTTACAATTTATTAATATATATTAAATAGCAGAATCATTTTGTTTGTTAGGTTTTTTCATCTAAAAATGCGAAATGTAATTTTTTTGAAATAGGGGGAGGATGGAGAAATGTCTCTGGAGTTGTTAAAAGAGGCCTTTAAGGTAAATAATTTGTTGGGTGAGGATACAATTCAGACTGTTATCGATAATGATATAATTGTGCCGGATACGAAGCCGGACATAGCCAGGGTACTTCTTCTTGATGGTGATGTTTTCATTACTGGTTGCGATACAGGTACTGATAGAGTAGTTACGTCTGGTTGTATTGTATGTAAAATACTTTACATATCTGATGATGAAGCAAAAAGTATAAAAGGCATTGTATCAAATATTCCGTTTTCTGAAACAAGCGATATTCAAAATGTCAGAAGTGGAATGAAAAGCAGAGCTAAGGCTTTGATAGAACATATGGACTATAACTTGATAAACGGAAGAAAGATAAACGTAAAGGCTATATTGTCAAAAAGTGTTAAGGTGTATGACGAGGTTGAAAGGGAAATATCATGTGATATAGCAGGAATAGAGAATATTCAAGTTTTAAAAGAATCTGTTGTAATGAATACTTTTTTAGGCAGTAATAAAGTTAATTTTATAATCAAAGAAGACTTGGAGCTTTCATCTAGTAAACCTACTATTGGCGAAATTGTTAGAAATGATGTTAATATATCAAATAAAGATTTTAAAGTTACTGATGGCAAGATATTCGTAAACAGTGATATAGGAATATCCACTCTTTATGTAGCAGATGATGAAGAGAGAAGTTTACAATTCATGGAAAATGAATTGGTTTTTAATCAATTTGTTGAATTAGAAAATGTTGATGAAGACACTATTGTAGATATTGATTATGAATTAATTGACTATAAAATTGATGCTGTTGAAGATACTGACGGAGAATTGAGGTTAATTAGAGCAGAAATAGCATTAAATATATATGCTAATGGAGTATGTCAAAAAACAATTGAGGTTTTATCTGATGCCTATAGCCCCAATTCAAGGATAGCCTTGGAGAGGCAGCAGATAAATATAGATGAACTTTTTTCTGAAAATAAAAGTCAAATAGTCATTAGAGATACAGTTGCTCTTGATGAATGCAACCCTAATGTCTCTGAAATATTTAATGTTCTATGCAAGTATAGTGTTTCTGAAAGCAGGATAGAAGATAATAAAATTATTATTGAGGGTTCGGTAGAAAATAATATTTTATATTTAGCAAATAATGAAGAACAGCCAGTATTCTGCTTCAAAAAAGAAATACCCTTTACTCATGAAGTTGAGCTAAAAGGAATCAGAAGTAGTATGCCATATGATATCTCACTAGAGGTAGAGCATTGTAATTATTGCATGTTAACATCTGATCAGGTTGAAATCAGAAATGTTTTAGGAGTTAACACAAAAGTTCAATCTAAGAAAACAGTACCAATAATTAATAAAGCAATTGAGAGTCTTTTAGAAGAGAAAAAGCAGTTATCACTCCCAAGTGTGATTGTATATATTACACAGCCAGGGGACAGTTTGTGGAAAATAGCAAAGAAATATGGAACAACTGTGGATGAATTGATGAAAATAAATAATCTTTCTGAAAATGATATATTAATGCCAGGACAGCAAATTCTCATTCTAAAAAAGGCAGTTTGATTTAATAAATATACATAATATTCTATAAAAAGGTTCTTGACTAATAATCAAGAATCTTTTTTAGTGGAAATTTTTATGTATTTTTATAAGAAAAATTTATATATGTTTTTGTTGTAAACCACATCATTATTGATTTTTATTGATATTAGATTGTACATTGTATATAATATACTTAAATATTTAAGTAAAGGGATTTAATAAATGATTTCATTAGAGGCGCATGCTAAGATAAATTTATCTTTGGATGTATTGAATAAAAGGGAAGATGGCTACCATAATCTAAGAATGATTATGCAAACAATACAGTTACATGATACTATATCTATTGAAAAAATTCCATCAGGAGTTGAAATAGATTGTGTTGCTTCATATGTTCCAAATAATAGTACAAATATAGCCTGTAAGGCTGCAGAGGCTATGATTAGCAAGTATAAATTAAATGCTGGTGTAAGGATTAAAATAGATAAAAAGATACCTGTTGCTGCAGGACTTGCTGGAGGGAGTGCAGATGCTGCAGCAGTAATTAAGGGCATTAATTCTCTCTTTGATCTAGGTATCAAGCAAAATGAGCTAATGGAAATAGGAAGTACTATAGGAGCAGATGTGCCGTACTGTATTATGGGTGGTACTGCTTTGGCAGAAGGAATAGGAGAAGATCTTACTTCTCTACCCTTACTAAAGGATATCCCAATTTTGATTGTAAAACCTAAAATAGGTGTATCAACTGCTTGGGTTTATAAAAACCTAAATATTGATAAGATTATTAGTAGACCTGATACAGAGGTTCTTATTTCTGCAATACAAAATAAAGATATCAGCTTTATTGCCCAAAATATGAGAAATGTATTAGAGAGTGTCACAGTAATAAAGCATCCAATAATTGAAAAGATTAAAAATTATCTTTTAGAAGAAGGTGCGATAGGAAGTATGATGAGTGGAAGCGGACCATCTGTTTTTGGTATATTTGAGGATAAAGATAAGGCAATAAGTGCTTATAAAAAAATGAAAAAAAGTAAGAATGAATGTATTTTAACTTTTACTATATAAAATTCTGAAGTAAAGTTAGAAATTATAATTGCCCAGATGGGGGCTTTGGAGGTTAGCTTGAAAAATACGAAGTAATAATTTTGTGAATTTATCCGTTCTCTTCGTATAATAAGGAGCTGCGAGCAGTTTTTTGTGGATTTGAAAAATCAAGCAATGACCATACACTTTTTCTTTAATATATTTTAGTGCCTAAATGAGGCGTGGAGGTTATGAGAATGGCAGGCAAATTATCAAAGATTAATTTAAATGACTATAAGCCATTAAGAGAAGTAATATTTAATTCATTAAGAGAGGCTATAATTATTGGTGAGCTACGGCCTGGAGAAAGACTAATGGAAGTTCAGCTTGCAGAAAAAATGGGAGTTAGCAGAACACCGGTTAGAGAGGCTATCCGAAAATTAGAACTTGAAGGTCTTGTAAATATGATACCAAGAAAGGGTGCTCATGTTGCTGAACTTTCAGTAAAGGACATTATGGATGTCTTAGAAGTAAGAGCATCCCTAGATGGATTGGCAACAGCTCTTGCTGCTGTAAGAATAACAGATGATGAATTAAAGGAGTTAAGGTTCATTAATGGGCAGTTTGCCACATATATTGAAAAGGAGAACATTAATAGCTCTATTAAGAAGGATGTAGAATTTCATGATATTATATATAAAGCATCTAGAAATGATAAATTGATAGCTATTTTAAATAATCTTAGGGAGCAAGTTCAGCGATTTAGGGTTATATATATAAAAGACTACAGCAGCCCAAAAAATCTGATAAAAGAGCATAATGATATTTTTGAGGCAATGGAAACTAGAAATCCAGAAATAGCAAGAGGTCTTGCAAAAACACATATAGTTAATCAAGAAGCTACAATTTTGAATTCCTTAAAATTACAGAAAAAATAGGATGTTTTCAGCTAAGTTAGCAGACATTTTTAAAATTTTTGTATATAATTATTATGAATGCAAAATTATATATTAACACATCATTAAATATATCATTGATGTATTCTATTTATACAAAATAATTTTAAGAAGGATAAAAAATAATGTGGTTTAACGAATTTTTATCAAAATACAAGTCTGGCATTTCACATGAATTTTTGTTTTATTTCAATGTTAAAGACATGATGGACAATACCAGAAATTTCTTTAGATACATAGACGATGAATTTATTAAACAGAGGAATTTCGGTATTGTCGCTTTCTATGACATATCAAGAGGATTGACTTTCTTAGAACCTGCTATGGAGCGTGAATTCATCAAAATTGCAGGCAATGAGGTGTCAAATTTATTTCGTACTCTTCCATCTAGGATATTCCCATTTATTGATATAGCTTTAAGAAATACAAAGATGGCCTTGTTTATTGACCATGCTGAAAAGATTGTACCTGCAGGGGATATTGGAAGCATGACTCTTGAAGAAAGAATGGCCCTTATTTGGCTATCTGAATGGTCTGTTAATTCAAAAATTTCTGCTGTTGGAAGCACAATATTTATGCTTGCAGACAACTTGGCAGGAATAAGTCATGAGTTTTTAAAACCTGCTTATAGAATAGAACCCATTTTGGTTGAGCTTCCAAATGAAGCTGAAAGAAAGAACTTTATTGAATATTTATTGCAGGATAAAGAAATAAAGTCAGAGATATCTGTAGATGAGTTTGCAAAGCTATCATCAGGCTTGAACAGAAAAAGCATCAAGGACATTAAACTTAAAGCTGAGGCAGAAGGAGTTCCTATTAGTTTTGATTTTATAAAAGAAAAGAAACATGATGTACTCAAAAAGGAATATGGAGATGTTTTGGATTTTATATACCCGGAAATAGGCTTTGAAAATTTAGGTGGTATGGAATTTGCAAAAACATATTTATCTAAAAATATCATTGAGCCAATACGTAGAGGTGACTTAAGAAGGGTTCCAATGGGAATACTATTATGTGGACCGTCTGGTACCGGAAAAACTCTATTAGTTGAAGCGTTGGCTAAAGCAAGTGGCTTTAATTGCGTAAAAATAGATATGTCGAGAATATTAGGACAGTATGTTGGAGAAAGTGAGAAAAACTTTAAGAAGTGTCTGCTGGGAGCAAAATCACAGGAGCCAGTAATTGTTTTTGTTGATGAAATTGATACAGCTTTCAGACGAGGTGATTCGGGAGATAGTGGAGTAAGCAGAAATATATTTAGTGAATTTTTGCAGTTTACAAGTAATACAAATAATAGAGGTAAAATAATTTTTATTGCTGCAACAAATAGACCAGACCTAATTGATGCGGCATTAAAAAGGGCTGGAAGATTTGATAAAAAGATTCCAATACTTTTACCGGAAGCAGAAGAGCGTGCGGAAATATTCAAAATAATTATAAAGAAATATGGAATTGAGACAAATATACAGGATTTTCTTTCTATTTCAAAGTCAGCAGAGAATTATACGGGAGCAGAAATTGATACAGTTGTTAGAAAAGCATATGAAATTGCATGTAATAAAAAGGAAGATCACCCTGTGATAACTGGTCCAATTCTTAAAGAAGCACTTAAGAAATGTAGACCTAGCACACAGGATGTACAATTTATGACAGAACTTGCAATTGCAGAGTGCGATGATATAGATTTGCTACCTAAAAAATACTGGCAAGGATTTGAAAAAGTATTAAAATAACTATATTTACACGTTTTAAATATTTTATATTTACATTATATAAGTTTTATTATAAATTAGTTGTATAGGGTATTATTATTAAATAAGAACTATTATTGAGAACATTTAAATATTCAAGGAGGTAGTATAATGGGTTTATTTAGCAGACTTGGGCAAATGGTAAGAGGTTTCTTCGGATTGTTTGTAGGCAATATGGAAGAAAGAAATCCAGAGGCCTTGTTTGAGGACATCAAGAATCAGATTGATAAGGCTAGACGTGAGGCTGAACATCAGATAATAGAAATTCAAACTAGTGCCGAAATGATAAAGATAGAGATGAAAACAGCTGAAAAGAACTTAAATGCTATTAAATCAAGAGTTGAAGCTGCTCAAAGAGCTGGGGATAAAGAACTTTTAGTTGAACTTTTAGTTCAGGAGGAAGAGTATCAGACTGTTTTTGAAACCCATAAGGCTACTTATGAAAATGCTATGGTGCAAGTTGACAAGATTCGTGAAGACTACAAGATATTTGAGTCTGAGATGAATGCTAAATTAAATGAGCTAAAGACTTTGAAGTCACAGGCTAAAATGGCTAATTTACGTGAAAATATTAACTCTGTTAATTCTCAATATACATCAAAAAATAGCCGTGTTGGTAGTGTGAATGATAATCTCGACAGGGCCCGCGAAATTGTAAATAAGAAAACTGCAAGAGCAAATGCAGTTGAATCTCTCAATCAGGACAATATGGATATGAAGCTTAAGAGACTTGATATGAATTCTGCAAGAGATAGAGCAAAAGCAAGAGCAGAGGCTATGTTAGGTGGAGATAATGGTGGTTTTGAAGTTAAGGAAAAAACAGAAAATAAAGTGTCAAATTAATTCTTTATGCATTGGAAGATATAAATGAATAAAAATATTAGAAAAGCAAATGTTTTAGATTTGGCAAGAATTACTGATATATACAATTGGGCAGTTGAGAACACAACTGCCTCATTTGATATTAAATCTCATACAATAGAGCAAAGAGCTGAGTGGTTTGCAGGACATGATGAAAGACATCCTTTAATTGTTTATGAGCTTGAAGGAAAAGTTGTAGGTTATGCTAGCTTATCTGAATTTAGAAGCAAAGAAGCGTATAAGAGCACTTGTGAGATGTCTGTTTATGTTGACCATGAGTATCATAACCGTGGTATAGGTAAAGAGCTTATTGAGGAAATAATTAAGCTTGGTAAAGATGCTGGTTTTCATGTTATTATTTCTGTCATTTGTGCCGACAATAATATTAGTATAGATATGCATGAAAAATTTGGATTTGTGCTTTGTGGGAATATTAAGCAAGTAGCTTTTAAATTTGGTAGATATTTAGATTGTTTATTTTATCAGCTTTTTATTTAAAAGTGTTATAAAATAGAGGTTAGTTGAGGGAAATATGAACGGAAATTTATTTTTTAATGCTATTTTTAGATTTAGAAATTTTGCAACCTTAATAGGTTGGTTTTTGGTTGTCTATTTATTGAGTGGTTCAATGGATGTTCAAAGCTTAGGTTTAGGTACCGATGTAAACACACTAATAACAGCTGCATATGGTTTAGGAGGAGTAA
>JAEWZA010000441.1 GCA_023395575.1 Bacillota bacterium | reverse complement strand
GGGTAAATAACGGATTTATTATAAATAAAGGATTGCAAAGTCCAGCTTGCGGTGGAACAAATACAACTGCATACTGGGATATATATTCAACCTTGGATGCTCATATTTTAAGAGTGAGAGTAAGGATTGCAGATAAAAAATCCTCCTTTGCTTTATTCAAAAAGTTTCATCATCAGGGTGGAATTGGCATTATAGACTGTGAAAGCAAGCAGCTGAGCTTATACAAGCCGTGGCTAGGAGAAGAAATACCTGAAATGGTGACAAGTGCTCCTATTACATTTGAAATAGTAGAAAACAGAGAATACATAGTTAGCTACGAAAAAGAAAACGGAAGCTTTCATAGATTGAAGATAACAGATACGGTTACAGGTCAAAGCAGTGAAGTTACCTATCTTAACAGCAATTATCCTTTCGGAGATTATGCGGGAAAGCAATGGGGAGCACCTGGAATAATGTTTTTGAGTGGAAATATACTTGTTAAAAAGTTTGAATTTATTTCTGAGGCAGCTCAAGATAGTAAAGTTATGATATTTGGTGACAGCATTACAGAAGGACATGGAATGGACAATAACAGAGCTACTTACCATGAGAGATGCAGTGCTAAGGTACGTGATGCAGTAAAGGGTAGCTGTGTTATTTGTGGAAGAGGCAGCGGAGACAGTGCAGATTTACTGGATAGAATGGATTTTGCTTTAGAGAGGTTTAAGCCCCAATATGTGGTTGTTATTATTGGAACTAACGATACTGACATAGCCGCATGGAAGGAGAATATTGAAACAGCAGTTTTGCAAATCAGAAATAAGGGTGCTGAGCCTATCATATGTGTACCTCCAGTTGGTGGTGTATTAATTCCACAAATAGCAGAATACCTTACCGACAAGGATTATACCGTTGTAAGAATGGATTATGCTACAAGCGTTGACCATGATGGGATAACTCAGGACACAACCTTGTTTTTAGACTCGTTGCATCCCAATACTTTCGGAAATCAAAGAATGTATAACCAGCTTTTGATAGATGCACCTGAAATTTTTGAATAGAGTTTCAAGAGTTTTTATTTGATATTAAAATGTTTATGTGAGGATAAATAAATTATGAAACTAAACAAAAATGATATAAGTAGCTTAGAGCTATGGAAGGATACTGGTATTGAAATGCTTAAATTTGATTATCAGCAGATGGTTTCAAAAACCTTTGAAAAACCTACTTGGGTGCATTTTGGAGCAGGCAATATTTTTAGAGGCTTTATTGCTGCCCTGCAGCACAAGCTACTAGATTGGGGTAAGGCAGATACTGGGATAATTGCTGTAGAAACATTTGACTTTGAGATTATAGATAGAATTTATAAACCATATGATAATTTAAGCCTATTAGTACATATGAATGCAGATGGAAGTCTTGATAATAAAGTGGTTGCAAGTATTTCAGAGAGTTTGGTGGGAGATACCTCTAGAGAACAAGATTGGAAAAGATTGAAGGAAATATTCTGCAAGCCATCTTTGCAAATGGTGAGCTTTACTATTACAGAAAAGGGATATTCCTTGAAAGGGATGTCGAATGATTATTTACCTGATGTAAAGTACGATATTGAAAATGGCTCTAGAGAGCCTAGAAATTTAATATCAAAAATATGTTCACTGCTATTTGAAAGATTTTTATGTGGAGAGTTACCTATTGCTATGGTTAGCATGGACAATTGTTCACATAATGGAGAGATTCTTCAAAAGGCAATACTGGAGATAGCGAAGTGCTGGGTTAATAAAGGATTTATTGATAATAAGTTTTTGGACTATCTTAATGACTCATCAAAGGTGTCTTTTCCATGGTCAATGATTGATAAAATTACACCTAGACCATCAGAAACAGTTTGTAATGAATTGCTAAAGCTTGGTATAGAGGATATTGAGATAGTTAAGACAAGCAAAAATACATTTATATCGCAGTTTGTTAATGCTGAAAAGTCACAATATTTAGTTATTGAAGAAAACTTCCCAAATGGTCGCATGAAGCTGGAAGAGGCTGGAGTGATGTTTACAGACAGAGAAACTGTTGAGAGGGTAGAAAGAATGAAAGTAACTACCTGTTTAAATCCATTACATACTGCATTGGCTATTTTTGGGAATATCCTTGGCTACAAGCTTATTGCGGATGAAATGAAAAATCCCTTACTTAAGAAACTTGTTGAAAAAATAGGTTATGATGAGGGAATGCCTGTAGTTGTTAATCCGGGGATATTAGAACCAGTTGCCTTTATTAGAGAAGTTATTGAAGAAAGGCTTCCTAACCCTTATATACCTGATACACCACAGAGAATTGCATGTGATACCTCACAAAAAATTCCTGTGAGGTTTGGTGAAACAATAAAAACATATTGCAAGCATTCAACCTTAGATGTAAAAAGCTTAAAATATATTCCTTTAACAATAGCAGCTTGGTGTAGGTACTTAATGGGGATAGATGATAATGGCGATTTAATGGAATTGAGCCCTGATCCTATGCTAGATGAGTTAAAGGAAAATGTAAGGGGAATTGAATTGGGAGAGGCAGAATCAGTTGGCGATAAGTTAAGACCAATATTATCAAATGATAGAATATTTGGCTGTAATCTTTATGATATTGGAATTGGAGTTAAGGTTGAGAGTTACTTCAAAGAAATGATTGCAGGGAAAAATGCTGTAAAAGAAGTTTTAGAAAAATATTTAGGATAAGCTATACTGATATAGGGAGATGATATCTGTTGAAAATGACATTTAGGTGGTTTGGAGAAAAGGATGATAGTATTACGCTTGAGCAAATTAGGCAAATTCCAGGTGCTCCTGGGATAGTAGGGGCTTTGTACGATGTGCCTGTTGGTGAAGCTTGGACATTAGAAAAAGTGCTAGAACTGAAAAATACTGTTGAAAAAGCAGGATTAAAGCTTGAAGTAATTGAAAGTGTTAACATTCATGAAGATATTAAACTGGGACTTCCAACTAGGGACAAATATATTGAAAACTATAAGGAATCCATAAGGAATTTAGGAAAGATTGGAGTAAAGGTAATATGCTATAACTTCATGCCAGTATTTGATTGGCTCAGAACTGAACTTGCCATGAAATTGGAGGATGGTTCTGAGGCAATGGCTTATGATAATAGCATAGTACAAAAGCTAGACCCTATAAAAATGGTGGAAGATATGGCAACTAACTCAAACGGCTTTGTCCTTCCAGGTTGGGAACCATATAGATTGAAGGAACTTAAGGATACCCTTGAAAAATACAAGAATATAGACGAAGAAAAGCTATTTGAAAACTTGAAATATTTCCTTGAGAACATTATTCCAGTATGTGAAGAGGTTGATGTAAAAATGGCAATTCATCCGGATGATCCACCATGGTCACTATTTGGTTTGCCAAGAATAGTTACTAACAAAGAAAATATTGATAGACTTGTGAAGCTTGTTGATAGTCCATATAATGGGTTGACTCTGTGCAGTGGTTCCTTGGGCTCAAATCCTGAAAATAATATACCTGAGCTAATTAGACATTTTGGGTCAATGGGAAGGATTCACTTTGGACATGTAAGAAATCTGAAGTTTGTATCTGATAAGGAATTTCATGAGTCATCACATCTATCCTCTGATGGTTCATTTGATATGTTTGAGATTATGAAGGCTTACCATGACATAGGCTTTGAGGGGTATATCCGGCCTGACCATGGAAGAATGATATGGGGAGAAAAAGCAAGACCTGGTTATGGATTATATGATAGAGCATTAGGTGTTGCTTACATAAATGGTTTGTGGGAAGCAATAGATAAGATAAAGAAGCAATAAAGGTTAGTTAAGTATTAGTGGCGTGCTTAAAAATTAAAGGAGCATTTTGAAGCCATTTATTTAAAGCAGCATTTATAGGTGGAGGACTACCAATGAGTAGATTAAATGAAAATAAAAAAGAATTAGCAGCAGTTGGATATAACTGTTGGCTAGACTACCAAAAGCAGGAAAATTTTTTATTGGTGCAGGAATATAGTGAGTTGTGCCGAAATATTGTAATATATGAAGATTTAGATATTGTGCAGAATGTACTTGATGAGTTGATAAATGGTATAAGTATGCTGCTAGATATAAAACCTTTAGTATCAGTTGAACCTAAAATGAAAGCATACCTATTAATAGGAACTCTTGCTGAAAATGATAGATTGGATGCTCTCATAGAAACAGACGAGAAGGAAAAAATAGGTGATGAGGGCTTCATTATTAAACTGATTAATACCAATGAAGAAAGAATATTGGCTATTGCAGGCAAGTCCAAAAAGGGATTACTTTATGGAGTATTTGATTTTATCAGAGCGATACAGACGCAGAAGAAGCTAAAAAGTATATTGAGGATTGACAATCCAGCAAATAAGCTTCGTATCCTCAATCATTGGGACAATATAGACGGAAGCATTGAAAGAGGATATGCAGGTGATTCTATTTTCTTTCATAATAATCAAATTACTGAAAACCTAGATAGAATAAGAGATTATGCGAGGATTTTGGCTTCTGCCGGTATAAATGGCATAGCTATTAATAATGTAAATGTACATAAGCATGAGACAAATTTAATAACTAGTGCTTATTTACCCGATGTTTCGAAACTAGCTGATTTGTTTAGAGAGTATGGAATTAAGCTGTATCTAAGCATAAATTTTGCTAGTCCGATGCAGCTTGGAAAACTTACTACTGCAGACCCACTAGATGAGGGAGTAAGGGAATGGTGGAATAGTAAGGTTGATGAAATTTATAGATATATTCCTGATTTTGGAGGTTTTTTGGTAAAGGCGGATTCTGAACACAGACCTGGTCCCTTTACCTATGGACGTAACCATGCAGATGGTGCAAATATGCTGGCAAGACCATTAAACAAATATGGTGGTATTGTAATTTGGAGATGTTTTGTATATAATTGTATGCAAGATTGGAGAGATTACACCATTGATAGAGCAAAGGCAGCTTATGACAATTTTATGCCTCTTGACGGTGATTTTGACAGTAATGTATTACTCCAAATTAAAAACGGCCCAATGGACTTTCAGGTACGTGAGCCAGTGTCACCTCTATTTGGTGGATTGCAAAAGACAAATCAGGCAATGGAATTTCAGATAACTCAGGAATACACTGGGCAGCAAAAGCATTTATGTTATCTTGTTCCTATGTGGAAGGAAATACTTGAATTTGATACTTATGCAAAAGGGAAAAACACACTTGTGAAGAATATCGTAAGTGGGTCAGCTTTTGATAATAAATATGGTGGAATTGCAGGGGTTGTCAATATTGGGGATAGTCTAAACTGGACTGGCTTTCAATTGGCTCAATCCAACCTTTATGGCTTTGGGCGACTTGCCTGGAATCCTGATTTGACAGTGGAGCAAATAACTGATGAATGGGTAAGAATGACTTATTCAAACAATAAGGCAGTTGTTGATGTTATCTCTGAAATGCTGCTTAGCTCCTGGAGAATCTATGAAAACTATACTTCACCTTTAGGAATTGGCTGGATGGTAAATCCGAATCATCATTTTGGACCTAATGTAGATGGCTATGAATATGACAAATGGGGAACTTATCATAGGGCTGATCTTAATGGAATAGGTGTTGATAGAACGGTAAAGACAGGAACTGGTTACATTGGGCAGTATAATAAGGAAGTAGCAGAAATGTATGAAAAAGTAGAAACTTGTCCTGAAGAATTATTATTGTTTTTCCATCACATTCCATATAGCTATAAATTACAATCAGGAGAAACTTTAATTCAATATATTTATAATTCTCACTTTGAGGGAGTAGAGCAAGCAATAGAACTAAAAAACAAATGGCTTGGCCTTAAGGGAATGATTGGCGATGAACTGTTCAAGCATGTATCTGAGAGATTAGATGGGCAGATTGAGCATTCAAAGGAGTGGAGAGATGTGATTAATACTTACTTCTTTAGAAAAACAGGCATTCAAGACCAGCAGGGCAGAAAAATTTATTAACCATGGTTATATAACCAAGACAGAATTTCCATCTTCTGCTCTTGATTATCATAATATACTTTTCTATAATTTTTCAAAAAACACAAATCGTCAAGGTAATTAGGCGCATCTAAACCTTGGAGGTTTGTGTTTTTTGTTTCGTTGATTTTAGATAATTAGTATTTAAATCGTGGAATAATATTACACAGCCTCGTATACGTTATAGCGAAGCTAGTACTCCCGTGCAGTATATATCTATTGCTTGCTCCCGAAATTGACTTACATACCGCTAAAGTAATGAAATTTTCTATAAACCTGACTTAATATTACGGTATTCACCGGGATTAATGCTAACATATTTTTTAAAAAATCTATTAAAGCTCTGTTTGTTGTTATATCCAAGACTTAGCGCAATATCATTAATACTCATATTTGTCTGACGGAGTAAACGCTGAGCTTCTTCTATTCGAATATTATTAATATAATTAACAATATTCTCTCCCGTTGCATCATTAAATATCTTTCTTACATGAGAGTAGCTCAATCCTACATAATCTGCAAGAGTATTAATGGCAATATCCTGTTTATAGTTTTTATGAATATAGTCCATTATTTTTGCAATATGGGAGGTATCATCAACTTTTACCTTCTCACAGTATTCTATAATCTGAAGAAAAATATTAGCAAGGAATAAACCGGTTTCGTCAAGGGTTTCAATTTCAGCAAGCTTGCTGTAGATATTAAAGTCATTTCCAAAAATCTTACTTACGCTTATATTTAAATTGAGCAGATACTTGATTATGCTTCCTAATAGCTGATTTAAAATGAGCATTGTATTATCATAGCTAAGTTCCTTGTTGTTCTTTATTTCATTAATAAAATCATTTACAGAGGCAAGCACAGCTTCTTTTGAACCTACGTCAACATTGTTCAGTATTTGCTTTTCTAAAGTAAAAGGATAATAATATTTACTATTAGAATCAGTGAAATCCTTATTATAAAATAAAACCTTCTCATATCCTAATATAAATTTGTGATTTATTAGAGTCTGTGCTTCATGGTAAGAAGTTCTGACTTTCATAATGTTATCGTATATATTTCCAAGACATACTGTAATGGTGGTTTCAATAACCTTTGCTGCTTCTTTTTGAATAGTCTGGAAATACCCATTTAATAATGTGCATTCTTGAGTTATATCCTTGTCTTCAGAATTTATGATAATAACTATCCTGTTTCCGTCCATAACTAAACCTTCACAAACAAAGGGGACACCTAATATTTCCGATGATAAATTTAAAATAGCAGTTTTTAAATAATATTGATTCTCATAAGAGAAATTTTCAATAAAATCTTTATACCTATCAATAGTGATTATGCAGCATATAAAATTTTTATAGGCGAATAAATCTGATTGCTCGTCGTATCCACTGTCAGACAGAGGTATTCCTCTTAGAAGGCTTAGAATATAATTCTCTTTAAGATTTTTTTTGCTTTTTTCGATAGTGCTGAATAGTTTGTCTTCTTCTTTAATCATTGCATCAAAGGTTTTAGACAAAATAGTAAATTCGTTTTCATTGCCAAAGTCTATACCCTTTACGCTCTTTATTTGCTGAGCCAGTTTTTTGATTGGATTATAAATTTTACGTGAAATTATATAAGACAAAAATATTCCCAAAATTAGTAAGGCAATTGATATATAAATAAAATTTGCCCTTAGAGTGTTTACCTTGTTGTAAAGGTTATCAAGGGAAAACACGCCAACATAAATCCAACCATTCCTACTTGACTTAAAATATGTAACTAAACAGTTTTTACTATTTACATCCTGTATAAAATACCCCTCATTTTTATCAGTTTTTAATATTTCCGAAATATACGGCTTATTGGATATGTTTGAGGATATTAATGACTTTTCAACATGTGATATTACATCTCCATCCATGGTAATGATACTGATATTATCACTTGAATTTGAATTGTTGCTGTTTAAATGCTCACATAAAGAATTTTCGTAAATGTTTATTGCAATAGAACCTCTAAGCTTTGTTGTATATGGCGTTAGAGGAAAAATATATGACATAATATATGTGTTTCTTATTCCGTTACTATCAATAGCCCTTGGACCAATCCAAGAAATTGGCTCTTTCGAATCCTTGTATTTCAAATATTGCTCAATCCAACTTCTATCTTGAAAGTCATCTTTATGATATATACCATTACTTGTAATAATATAGTCAAAATTATCAAGATTAATATATATTGAGGAATATAGGCTATTGGTTTCAACAATATGAGATAGTGTTCCTAATAGCCTGATAAGCATTAAGTTGTCATCGCTTTTGCTTAATATAGTGTCTATATCTTTAACACCATATAGCTTATTTAACTGTTCATTAAGTGATAGATTTATAATGTCATTGCTAATAGTTTGAGAAATTAAGTCTGTAATATTTTGTGCAACTTTTAATTCTCCAATACCGGACTTGCTTATTTCAGCCTCAGAGTATTTCATGATAGCATAATTATACATAGATGTTATAAAGATTACTGGTATTATTATGAAAAGAGAAAATAAAATAAATTGTTTTACAATTAATGAACGATTCTTCATCATCAACCCCACCTTGTTTTGTCCCTTAGATTATAGTATACATGAAATAATAAAGTCAATTAATATCACTTCAGCCTCAGCTCCGACGAGTAAAAATTTTTATTTGGTCTAAAAATATAACTCGCCTCTAATTTATGTTAAAATTTCCCATTTTGTATTTTTTTATTTTTTTGCTAAAAATACTAACTCTTTTTTTGAATTTT
>JAEWZA010000437.1 GCA_023395575.1 Bacillota bacterium | reverse complement strand
AAAATTCAAAAAAAGAGTTAGTATTTTTAGCAAAAAAATAAAAAAATACAAAATGGGAAATTTTAACATAAATTAGAGGCGAGTTATATTTTTAGACCAAATAAAAATTTTTACTCGTCGGAGCTGGAAGATTTAAAGTATTATTGCATAACATTGTAAATTGGTGTAAACTATAGATATAAGCAGATTTTCTTACGTAATGAGGAGTGGTTTTATCAGCTTAATTGAGTATATTTTTCCTCCGCGTTGTGTTTTTTGTAATGAAATACTCAAGGCAGGTGCGCCAATATATATATGTGAGAAATGTGCAGACAAGATTGGTTATTACAATAACTGCATCAATCATTTAAATCTTCCAAAGGATTTTAAAACATATTGTGATGGGATGATTTGTGTTGGCAAGTATTCAGAAAGTCTCAAAGAATCATTAAGAAGATTTAAGTTTAGTAATAAACCGTCATATTATCGTGCGTTTGGTATGCTGTTAGCACTGAAGGTTCAAAACACAATACAGTTGGATAATATTGATTTGATTATTTCTGTTCCGCTTCACAAAAACAGACAAAAACAGAGGGGCTATAATCAGGCTGAATTAGTTGCAAAGTATGCTTCTAAGCAGTTAAAAGTGCCATTTGCAGAGAATGTTTTATTAAAAATATCTGAATCAAAAAGTCAGAGTATTTTAAGTAGAAATGAAAGATTTTTTAATCTAGAAGGTTTGTTTTATGTAAATAATGCAGAGACTATAACCAATAAAAATATTTTATTGATAGATGATATTATTACTACAGGGAGTACCATTAACCAGTGTAGCAAGGTTCTGAAGCAAGCTGGGGCAAGAAGTATTATTGCAGGAGTTATAGCAACAACGCGCAATTACTAGCTATAAATAAAGTATGTAATATTTTTGAATATATATTTGTTTGTGGGGGGAGGTATAATTATGACAGATATAAGAAACTGTAGAAGATGTGGAAGAATGTATAATTACTTAGGTGGACCGCCTATTTGCCTTGATTGTAAGAAGGCTGATGAAGAGGTGTTCAAAAAGGTTAAAGAGTATCTATATGAAAATCCAGGAGCAACATTGTCACAAGTATCCTTGGATTGTGAGGTCAGTGTTGAGAAGATAAAATTATTCCTTAAAGAAGGACGTCTTGAGATAACAGATGGTGCTAATATTATTTTGGAATGTGAGAGATGTGGGAAATCAATAAATACTGGCAGATACTGTGATGCATGTCAGCATGAGGTGACGAACGACATTGCAGGGTCGGCGCCTAGAATTATTGAGAAACCAAAGGAAGCTCTTACAGAGGCAAAACGAAGAGAACAGGGATTGAGATTCCTTAATAAAAATCGTTAGATAATATGCTGCATTTTGAGCGAGGTGAATAATATTCCCTCGCTTCATGTTTATATTAATATTATAGCTTAAGCTATTAGTTGATATTATTGTCATTGATAGCTTTTTTTTGTGGGAAATTAAAAGCAATACTAAATTAATTTATCAAACTGACGATAATTAATATATAAGATTTTAGTTATCGTGTTTTATAGAAAGTGGGTGTTTATATGAAGATTACAGGTGATATTTATAATGTGGCCAAGGTTTACAATAAGCAGAAGTCTGTTGGTAATGTTGCTAAAACTGGTCAGGTCGTACCTAAAAAAGATGTAGTTTCTATTTCAAATGATGCAAGGGATTATCAAACAGTATCAAAAGCTCTAAAAGACATTCCGGATTTTAGACAAAGTAAGGTTGATGAGTTCGCAGATCTTTATAGATCTGGAGGATACGATGTAAGCGGAAAAGAAATTGTAGAGAAACTTGGGAAATCAGTTCTGGATAAAAAAGCATAAAAGCATTTCGATATATTTAGAGCTTTAGTGCTCGGAGGTGTATGGATGGAAGCAGCGCTGACAAAACAACTAATTGATGTACTAAATCGTGAAAATGATATCTATGAGACTCTTTCTAAAGTATCCAATAATAAAACGGACTTAATTGTTGGCGGGAAAGTAAATGAATTAGAGAACATTACTAAGATTGAGCAGTCTTTGATTATCAAGGTTTCAAAACTTGAGGATGAAAGAGAAGAGATTGTTAACAAGCTATGTATTCTACTTGGAAAGAAGGCTGAAGAAGTTACTGTTTCAGCATTGGTAGAGAAATTAGGACAAGAGAAATCTAATGAATTAAAGGCTTGTCAGGAGAAAATTGTTAAGACTATAAATAATTTAAGAAACACAAACGACTTAAATGCAAAGCTTATAAAAAACTCACTTGAATATATTGATTTTTCAATTAACATGATGACTAGTATTGATAATGTTAACAATAGTTATGGTAGCTCAGGTTTGTCTGGTGATACAAAAAAGAGGAATTTCTTTGATATGAAACTCTAGGGCGATATTTCATATATTTTTGTACTTAGAGTTAGCGTGGAGATTAATATATAAGTAATTATTATAAATTGGATTATTTATTTAGGGGGACAGCACATGGCTGTAGGATTTTCAAGTTATCAGATAGCTCGTTCTGGATTAAAAGTTAGCGAAAGAGGCTTATTTGTTACCGGACATAATATTGCAAACTCAGATACAGCGGGATATGTGAGACAACAGGCAATTATAGAGACTAGCCCATATCAAACTGTATACGGTAAGAATGGCAATATACTTCAATATGGATTAGGTGCAGATATTCAGGAGACAAGACAAATTAGAAATACTTTTCTGGATGTTATTTATAGACAGGAGAACACTGCGCTTGGTTATTATGAAACTCGAAGTGCCACAATAGAAGATGTACAGGCTATATTAAATGATCCTATGGGTGATGGACTTCAGGAGATAATGAATCAGTTTTGGGACTCATGGCAAGAGCTTTCAAAGTCACCTGAAAGTTTGACTATAAGAGCTCTGGTTAGGGAAAGAGGCCAAGCATTAGCCCATTACTTTAATCAGGTTGGAACACAGCTTGACAGGCTTCAGAAGGATTTGAATTCAGAAATTGTGGTTCAAATTGATGAAGTTAATAGGATTACAAGCAGAATTGCTGCTCTCAATCAAAAAATCGCTACCGAGGAAGTAGCCAGTGATAGTGCCAATGATTACAGAGATCAGAGAAATCTGCTGTTGGACAAGCTTTCACTAATTTGTGATGCAAAGGTTAATGAGATGCAGGATGGACAGGTAAATGTTACTCTTGGTGGCTATATTTTGGTTTCAAAGGGAACCTCAAAGAATTTATACGTTAAATCCGACAGTGTAAATGGTAATTTTTACACTCCTATGTTGGAGGGCACTGAAACTGTAGTAAATATTAAAAGTGGTAAATTAAAAGGTCTGTTGGAATCAAGAGGAGAGGTTTCGGGGCTTAAAGGAAGCTATAAAAATGGTACACCAAATGAAGAGGTTGACATTACATTTGCAGTTGATGCTTCACTGGGCTCAGCGGAGCTGAGAAATCAAATTGGTTCTTATATAGACGGTTTAAATAGATCGGGTGTTGATTATAATATAAGATTTGTAACTATGGGGAGTACTTCAAGTGTGTATAAGGATACAGTTTATACCGCTGATAATATAGATGATTTTTTAAATGATGGAGATATAGATTCGTTTTTTGCTGCTACAGGTACAGAGGGAAATTTCGATAATTTAATAACTACATTGGAGACCATAAAAGAAGATAACGGTTTTAGGACAAACGCTGCTAATGTTACTTATGTTCTTTCGAGCTTGAGCATTAATGGGAACAATGGAAGTTTTGTTTCTGATGGCGATGCGACAGGATATATAAACAGATTGAAGGATATTGGCACAAAAACTACTATTATAACATCTGAAAATTATCAAGAGCAGGGTGAAGATGAACTAGAAGCTGGCTGGAGCACAATAGCTTATGGCACTGGCGGAGATATTTTGAAAATTGGAACAGATGCAGATAGCTTTAGCAATATGTTTTCTAATATAAATAGCAATACAAGAATGGCTGTCAATGGCAATATGGGTAATATTCCTTCATCTACAAATATAGTATCTGACATAAAGGTTAAGCTTAATTCTTTACTAAACGCAGTTGTAAGAGAGGTTAATTACCTGTCAAGTACTGGATACACTTTAGATGGTAAACCGGGTGTAAATTTCTTTAAAGCGATTGATGACGATTATCCTATGGAGATGGGTAATTTTTCATTAAGTGATGAATTGACTGGAAATGATGGTCTAAATAATATTGTAGCTTCATCAACTGTTGCAGTTGGAGATAATACAATTGCCAGACAAATAGCAAATCTCAGAGATTTTGATTTGTTGGCAGATTCATCAGGAAAGGTCAGCA
The DNA here is from genome assembly GCA_023395575.1 of Bacillota bacterium. Taxonomy (GTDB): domain Bacteria; phylum Bacillota; class Clostridia; order Acetivibrionales; family DSM-1351; genus Ruminiclostridium. The sequence goes on along the minus strand of JAEWZA010000437.1, from coordinate 2,784 downwards.
TTGATGAGTATTACAGAGCGATTATACTTGATATTGGTAATCAGGGCTCAGAAGCAATAACATCGAGAGATAATCAGAAAACTCTTGTATTATCTGCTGAAGAGCAGCGTACTGCTATATCAGGAGTGGCTATGGATGAAGAATTATCAAATATGATGAAGTATAAGTTTGCATATGATGCATCCTCAAGAGTATTGAATGCAATAGATTCAATGATTGATAAGATAGTAAATTCTATGGGTGTTGTAGGCAGATAATAGATAAAAATATTGAAGTTTTGCTAATGGTTAATCTTTTTTGAGAAAAATTTGTGATATTAACATAATAGGAGCAGGTGGTAGAAAATGAGACAGAGTTTTTTTGGCTTAAATATTGCAGTAAGTGGATTATATACTGCACAGAAAAATTTGAACACAGTTAGTCACAATATATCTAATGCATCAACTACAGGTTATTCTAGACAACAGAATATTCAGTCTGCCTCTAAACCACTGAATTCCTTTGACGGAACAGGTATGATAGGTACAGGCTCTGAGGTGACTGGTGTAAAAAGAATAAGAGATACTTATCTGGATTTCAAGTATTGGAGTGAAAATATAGCAAATGGTGAATGGAGTAAAAAAGCTGAGTTGCTTTCCGAGATGGAAACTACATTCAATGAACCATCAAATAGTGGCTTTACAAAAATAATGGACAGTTTCTACAGTTCACTTCAGGAATTGTCAAAGGATCCTTCTAGCCCTGCCGTACGTGCTCTTGTTCGTGAGAATGGTGTAACTTTGGCAAATTATTTTAATACATTAGCAACAAGGTTTGAGGGGTTACAAGCAGATATAAACGATCAGGTCAAAATTGCTGTAGAAAAAATTAATTCACTTGGATCTCAGATTGCAAAACTGAATAAACAGATATATGCATTTGAACTTACTGGAGAGGCAGCAAATGATTTAAGAGATGCCAGAACAGTTCTTGTGGATGAGTTATCAAAGCTTGTGAATATAAATGCTACAGAGGTAAAGTATGGAAAGCTGCCTAATGGTGAGGATAATATACACTTTGTTGTAACAATAGGCGGAAATAATCTTGTGGATCATTATAGTTCAAGAGAACTAGTCCTTGAACAAAGGGATATCAGATTAAACGCTGAAGATATACCAAATCTTTATAATATTAAATGGGATAACGGAAATGAATTAATTCTGACCGGAGGAGAACTTAAAGGGTTAATTGATGTTAGAGATGGAAAAGATGGAGCTAAAGGGGCAGATGGTACTACTGCCAGCCCATCCTATAAAGGTGTTCCATATTATCAGAGTATGCTTAACGAATTTGTAAGAACCTTTGCAATGGCTTTTAATGAAGGATATAGGACTGAAAATGGTGTGTTAGTTGATGGAGTTGGGCATGTTGATGGTTTTGGTGTTGATACCGATGGTTCTGGTCCTGCAACAGCCACATCAGAATTGAGATTTTTTACAATGTTTGGAGAGGGAGATATTCCAATATCCAGTGATGAACTCATTGACGGTGCAGTTGGAATGGATGCAATAAAAGCACAATATCAAAATATCACGGCAAAAAATTTCACAGTTGGACTTGATGTTATGAATAATCCAAATGCTATTGTAACAACAAATGTTCCAGGTGAAAATGGCAATATAGATGTATTAAATGAGTTGTTGAAAATAAGATCAAATGCCAGTCTATTTACTGAAGGAGCCCCTGAGGATTTTATGAAATCCCTTGTTGCTACTTTGGGTATAGATTCTCAGCAGGCTAAGACTTTTTCTAGTAGTCAGATAACAGTAGTAAAACAAATAGATAATAGGAGAATGTCTGTATCAGGTGTCCAACTAAATGAGGAGCTGGCAGATATGGTTAGATTTCAACAATCATATAAGGCATCTGCCAAAATGATTAATACCATGAATGAAGTATATGATACCTTAATTAATAGATTAGGCGTAGGCTAAGACATTATATAATATAGCAGATTAATTAAATTTCAACTGCAAATAGGCTTATGGAGGACAGGGAATATGAGAATAACTAACAATATGATTATAGCAAATATGGTAAGAAATATCAGCAATAATCAACAACGTGAAAATAAATATCAAACTCAGCTTAGCACAGGTAAAAAAATATCTGTACCTTCTGATGATCCTGTTGTTGCTGCTAGAGCTCTGAAACTAAGAACAGATGTTGCTAAGATTGAGCAGTATAAAAAGAACATAAGTGATGCACAGTCGTGGTTAAATGCCACTGATGAGGCTCTTGCTTCAATAGGTAAGGTATTACAAACTGCAAGAGAAAAGATGGTGCAAGCAGCCAATGGAACAAATACTGTAGAGGAAACACAAGCTATAGCTAATGAGATAAAACAACTGAGAACACAAGCAATTCATCTTTCAAATGCAACCTATTCTGGAAGATATATTTTCTCGGGGTTTAAGACAGATCAAAAAGTAATGATTGATGATGAGACTGATGCGAATTTTGGGAAATTTGCAATTGATGTTGATTCAGCTACCAGAAAGGAAAAGATATTCTATGAAGTAGGTGTGGGGGATAATATTAATATTAATATTACCGGCGGAGATTTGTTTAATAGTCAGGATACAAATGTGGCTAGTAAAGGATTGGCGGTTACTGGAGAAACATCATCAATGATAAAGATGTTTGATGACGTTATAGCATATATGAAAGATGGAAACTTTGAACAAATTAGTTTATCCTTAGATAATATAGATGCAGAAATACAAAATGTTCTTAGAGTTAGGG
>JAEWZA010000429.1 GCA_023395575.1 Bacillota bacterium | reverse complement strand
GCATATGGTTTAGGAGGAGTAACCTACATCGGTATGGTTATTCAAAGCCTTTTTAGCAATAACTATAGAGAAGAAGTTAATATAAAAGAAAAGAGAAAAGAATTAAATAATTTAAACCGCCAGTGTTCTAAAATATCAGCTCAGGCAAGAGGATCAATAACGCCTATTCAAAGGCAAAAGCTTAGAAAAATAATACAGGATAAAGATGATATAATAAACTCTCTAAAAAGAGGAGATGAGCGTAACTACTTAAAGGAGAAAATAGTTGAGAAGAGTTTAAACTTAGTTATTTCATATATCAAACTAATGACAAATTATTCTATAAGATTTAAAGAATTATCTGAACTTAATACTAAAGATATTTTAAATAAAATAAATGCAAATCGCAGAAGATTAAGTTTCTTAAAAGATGACCGAATGATAGAGGATATAAAAAGTATTATAGAAATGGATGAAAGTACTATTCAAAGAGTTAAGGATGAAAAAAATGATTTAGAGAGAATAAGTGCTCGATTAGATTATATAGAAAGTATGCTCGGAATGTTTAAACATCAAATTATATCAAGTATTGAATCTGAGGAAATGGTTGAGAAGTTAGAAACAGCGGTGAATGAAGCTACAGCACTAGATAATGTATTACAAGAGCGTAGAAGAAATCAGATTAGATTGCACTAATAATATATGACAATAAAGATATTTGAATACCAGCATTTGTAGATTTAACACATTTGAGGGGGCATAACATGGAAAATACCATTATATATTCTTCTCCGTATATTGAAATAAGCAAAAGCGGCGATGGTTATTACATACAATCGTTTAAAAAGGGATTAAGTGTTGGGGAGTTTAATAGTATATTAAATTCTTTCCCTGAAATACAGGTCTCAAATTTTGTAGTTATTAAAGAAGCTTTGGTATTTGCTCCGCAAGAACCTCGTAGATTTGGTTCAACAAAAGAAAAGATAAAAGTAGAGGTATCTGGAGATAAATTAAAGGCATATGTCACCATAAGTGCGGATAAAAGTGAGTTAACAGGGTCCGATATTATTACAAAAATAGTAGAAAAACTAAATGAGAAGGGTATCATTTATGGAATTAAAAGAGATGCTTTTTTAAATTTGGTCCCCAATCAACCAATACTAATAGCCGAAGGTCTGGTTCCTATTCCAGGCAAAGATTCCATTAATAAAATATATACATTAAAAGAAGTTAGACCAGAAATAAAAGAGGATGGAAATGTTGATCATTATGAGTTAAATCTGATTAATATGGTCAAAGAAGGGGATTGGCTAGGAGAAAGATTTGCTGCTGATGAAGGTAAGGAAGGTAGAAATGTATTTGGAGATCCTTTAAAGCCTTTACCAGGTAAAAATTATCCACTTTTATACGATAAAAATTCTGTTAGAGAAGTGGATCAAGGAAATAAAACAGTTTTATATGCAAAAAGAAGTGGTGCTGTCTATTTTCAAGGAGATAAAATTGGTGTATCCAATCATCTTGAAATAGAAGAAAATGTAGGCGTAAAGACGGGAAATGTTAATTTTGATGGATTTCTTACGGTTAAGGGTACTGTTGAAGATAATTTTTCTATAACATCTACAAAGGATATAGAAATTCTAAGTGAGTATGGCGTAGGCAATGTAAAGGAAATTAAAAGCCAAGAGGGTAATATTTATATAAAAGGTGGAATTGTAGGAAAAGGGAAAACAATTATCAGATGCAAAAAAAATCTTTATATAAAATATGTTGCTGATGCTGATATCTATTGTGATGAAAGCGTTCATGTGGGCTTCTATTGTTTAAATAGTAATATTACTGCTAAAGAAGTAATTCTTGATTCGATGAAAGGGCAGATAATGGGAGGTACCATTAATGCTGAAATAAGAGTAATTACTGCAATTATTGGTTCTTCAAGCGAAAAGAGAACTGTTATAAAGGTAAAGGGATTTGATCGAAATACTTATAAGGACAAGCTTGATGAGATAACTCATAATATAGATGAAATTAAGTTAGAAGTTAGTAAATGTAAACAGCAGCTTGCTATTTTTTCAAATACATATAATTCCTGGCAAAATAGGAAAGCTGAATATGAAAAGATAACTGCTCGTTATAATGACCTTAGAACAGTCCTCTTGGAATACGAAGAAAGCAGAAAAAAATTAATCAGCTATCTTCGAACAAAGGGTGAAGGTGAAATATCCATTCTAAAAAGAGCATTTCCCAATTCTATGCTTGAAATAAAAGGTATTCAAAAAGAAATACATAAACCAGTAATTAGAATAAGTTATTATTATAATGAAGGTACAATCAAGGAAATGTAAAGCATTTTGTGAGATTAACTACTTAACTAATTGGAGGTAATTTACATGGACTATGATTCTATATTAAAGAGAATTGAAAAGGAAAAAAAGGACGAAGCCCTTTCTGCCAAGCTTTATAGATATACTGGTTTAGTGCAGGCAATAGAGTTCTTTTCTCAAAGATTGGTTTTTGATCAAATAGTAGATGCAGCTTTTGATTTTATTAATGAGTTACTTCTAGTAAAAAAATCAGCTATATATATCCTTGAAAATTATGCTTATGTACCAAAGAAAATTAAGGGATTCTCAAAAAAATTAGATAATATAGAGCTTTCTATTGAGTTAAATGATCTTGCGACATATTACGGAAATATACTTTATGAAAGAGAAAATTTAATAAAGTTTTTAGAACCAGAACTGATTGATTCGCTTGAAATAAATGCGGTAGTACCTCTGATAATTGAAGATCACTTGTACGGAATTATTGTCTTCCAGAATGCTAATAATAATTTTGGTGAAGATGACTATATTATATCTGAGGCTTTAATGAGATTAATTAATACTGCTTTGGAGAATTTCAATAGGTATGAAAAGTTGGCAAAGGTAAATACAGAACTTGATGAAAAGATTTTCAACCTATTTGCAATAAATCAATCATCAAAAGTTTTACTTAGTGATTTAAGAATAGATTCATTATATGATATATCTGTTGATGTGTTTGCAGAGTTGACTCACAGTAAGGTTACTGGCTTCATACTCTATGATGAAAGACGTGATAGATATACTATAAAAAGCTTTAAGGATGTATTTTATAATATAAAAAATGTAAGTATAAGTCTTATGCTTAAAAATTCATCTAAAGTAAACCCTAATAAGGTAATAATTGATTTAAGAAATAAGCAAGATCGTGATTATTTTAATTCTTTGTTTGAAGAGGATATTGTTATAGCAAAGAATCAGATTGAACAATTAGAAGCCATTTACGTTGTTTTGTTGTTAAAAAATCGTCAAATTCTTGGCTTCGTAACATTAAGCGAAACAGTAACAAATTCACAATACGGGGATGGTATTTTTGAGCTGATAGAAAGTTTAGCAGCATCTACTTATACAGCTATTTCTAACGCCAAGTTATTTGAAACAGTTAATGAGCAAAAGGCATTGATTCAGCGTAAAGTGGACAAGCTTATATCTCTCAATTATTTAACTAGAAATATTAGTAGTTCACTTAGAATAGACACTTTACAAGAAATAGCAACTAAAACCTTACAGGTTTCGTTCAATGTTGTGAAGGGGGCATTTTGCCTTTATAGAAAGGAAACAAATGAGTTTGAGTTTTCAAGTACAATTAAAATTGATGAATGTAAGGGAAAATTAATAACTCCAAAACAAAATTGGAAGCGAATTTTCGAGGGAGATTGTGTTTATGGTATAGGGCAGTCAACAGTTGCTGAATATATAGGAGAGGAATTTGTTGAAGCTATAGGTGAAGTACAAGGGGTTTTAATAATTCCAATATATCTCGATATGATGGAAATTGATTTGCTTGGAGCTATTATAATATTTGGATATTCAGATGTTCAGCTTGATAATGAAGAAAATATGCTGATAATAGATACTATTGCGGGTAATATAGCTCCTGTTTTAAATAATTTGTTGATAATTCAGATGCACCAGAGATTTACATTACCTAATTTTATTGAACTGTTTAAGAGAGATTTGAAGGAAGAGGTAAATGCTGCGTTAGAATATAATATTGATTTGTCTGTCATACAAATAGAGGATCAAAGAGAGTTCTTATTTAAGGGGAATTCAGCTGTTGATGGTCTAAAAGAAAACTTTAGGAAAGTTTACCCATTCTCATACAATAATATATTTATTATTGAAAATTCCATTGATGATGCTGAATTACTGGGCAGAATAAAAGATTGTACCAAATTTGAAGATATGAAAGTAAAAATAATGAAGTTGGGTACAGAATTTAAGAACTTCGCAGAATTTTTTGAGCTATACAGGTAAAGAAATTTGATTATATATAAAAAATTGATGTAAAACAAGTACAACTAAGCTATCGGAATTAAATATATCTGTATGCTTAGTTGTACTTATGAAAAGGCAAATATTTTATATCTTCAAACTTAGTATTTAAAAATCTAAAGAGATATAACAGGCGGTGGCTTTTTGGAGTTATTAGTAGGTACAGATATTATAGAAATTGATAGGATAAAAACGGCTATTGAGAAAAGTGAAAGAAATCATTTTTTAGAAAAGATTTTTACAGAAAACGAAGTAAAATATTGTGAAGGCAGAAACGCTACAAAGTATGAAAGCTATGCTGCTAGATTTGCAGGTAAAGAGGCGGTATCAAAAGCTTTTGGCACTGGAATAGGAGCAAATGCTGCTTTTAAAGAGATTGAGATATTAAATGACGATTTAGGCAAACCATATGTAACATTACATGGAGCTGCAAAGGAATACTATGAAAAGATTGGTTCGGCTGGACTCTCTATTTCATTATCTCACTGCAAAAGTTACGCTATTGCATATGTTTCAATTTTTGTTAACAAGAAAGGTAGTTTCACGTGAAACAAGTATCATTTATACATATTTCTGATTTACATCTTGATGCAGTCTTATCATCGTTAGGAGATGTAGATAAGGCAAATATTAGAAGAGCTGAGCTTTTAAATTTCCTGCAGGGTATAATAGAAAGGATAATTGCTCAGAATATTGAGTTGCTAATTATCAGTGGTGATTTTTTTGAGGATAAATATGTTAGAGGTTCCACAATATTGGCAGTCAAAAATCTATTTTCGGAGCTATATAAAACTGATGTAATTATATGTCCAGGAAATCATGATCCAATGGAGGGAAATTCTTATTACAGGACATCAGAATGGGGGAGTAATGTTCACATTCTTGATGATTCCCAACAGGTGTTGTATTTGGAAAAATATAATACCTATATTTATAATTTGGGTTCTAGAGGAAATGTAAAAAGAGATTATCCAATTATTTTTAATAAAGAAATTTCAAATGATACATTTAATTTTTTGCTGTTTCATGGAACTGTAGATATGCCTTTTGAGGAAGACAACTATAATTCTATAACGTCTAAAGAGATATTTTCTCTAGGCATGGATTATGTAGCATTAGGTCATATGCACTGTTATTCCTATTTTAATAATGAAAAAACAGTTATGATTAATCCGGGAAGCCCTGAACCTTTAGGTTTTGATGAAGAAGGTCAGCATGGCTTTGTACAAGGAAAGCTAACTTTATCTGAAGGAAGCCAAAAAAGAGTTGAAACAGAGTTTATAACTTCTGCGACAAGACATTATCACAATCTTGAAGTAGATGTTAGTGAGTGTTTGAGAGATATAGAGGTTATTGAGAAAATTATTTCTAATTTAATGGTAAACATGTCTTCTTCCGATTTATACAGTATTACATTGAAAGGATTTATTTCGAAGGATTACAGATTAGATATAGGAAATATTATAGAAGCTTTAAATCAGAAATATTTTTATATAAGAATAAAAAATAATACATCGGTTAAGTTTGATTACCACAAGTATCTTGAGGATCCTGGAATTAAAGGAGAATTTGTACGTAGAATAATGGATATGCAAGAGCAAGAAACTTCTGAGGTAGGGCGTGAAACATTATTTATGGCTTTGCAATATGGACTTCAGGCTTTAGAGAATGGAAGGGTAGATTAATGAAAATCAATAGGCTTCACGTTAGAGGATTTGGAAAAATAGAAGATTTTGATATGACTCTTTGTGATGGTTTGAATGTAATATACGGGTCTAATGAGAGTGGCAAATCAACTCTTATGGCTTTTATTAAAGCTATACTATATGGTTTAAAGGGCGGAGGAACTGGAAAAGATGGAACCTTAGCTGAGGTTAAGAGATATAAACCATGGAGCAATACTTCTTATGGAGGATATATTAATTTTGAACTGGATAGCGGAAAAGTCTATAGAATTGATAGAGATTTTGATAATGGAGTAGTAAAGCTTTATGACCATTCTTTTAATGAAATAACAGATGATTATGCAAATAGTAAAGATAGAAATGGTATTGCAGAAAATCTAATCGGGATAAATGAAAGTATTTTTGAAAGAACAGTTTATATAAAGCAATTTGGAACCCGACTGGATAATTCTGCTTCAAAGGATTTAATTGATAGGATTTCAAATTTACGAGAGAGTGGTACAGAGGATATTTCATTTAAAAAAGCTGATGCTGCATTAAGAGAGGCTCTAAAACAGCAGGTAGGAACTGATAGAAGTTCCACCAGACCTTTAGATATTATTAACAGACGACTTGAGGAATTACAAAAAGTCAAATTGAGAATTCAAGAAAGAGATGAAAGACTAAAAGCAACAATGTCAAATAGGGAAGAACTGACATTGGAAATAAATAAGCTCTCAGATAAAATAAATCTTTTTTCAAAATTATTAGAATTATGTGAGGCTAAAGAGAGGCTTAAGTTACAAAGGGATAGGTCGGAGGAAGCCTCGTTTTTGAACCAAAGAAGTAGCTATTATCAAAGGGAACTTAACACTTTAGATAGAGAGAAGTGCAAGTTAGAGGAGAATATAGCTGAAAATTTAGACAAAATTGATACCCTTAATGAACAGCTAAACGCTGATAATAAAGCTGAAACTTCAATAAAAATAGCAAAGTCAGTAAAGAGGCATAAATCTTTTAAAATAGCTCTTAGTACCTGTACTATCTTAGCAATTATTGCTGTTTTGGCAGTTATCGGCTTAACATTTGCTTTTAGTCATATGGGGAAATTATACATATATATCCCTGCGATTTTAGCTTTTATTTTTTCTATTTGTTGGACTTTTAACAATAGAGAGTTAAAAAAATCAATTGAGAAGCAAGTTATGCATGATGAAAGGCTTAGAGAACTTAAGAGCCAGCATGATAATATGGTGGGTATAGATTACATACTTAAGCAACAGTTGGATAGTCTAAATACTAGGATTATTAATGAAAAGGATCAATATGAAAGTCTTAATAATAGACTGAGAACTCATAACTTAAACTTTAAGCCATTAGATATTTCTGAATTAGAAGGGGAAATTGATAGATTATCAGAGACAATTACGTCTTTGCATATCGGTATAAATGAATATTTAACTAGCATCGAAAAGGAGCTATATTACAATGTAATGGAGAATAGTAACAACAATAAAGTTACAAGAATAGCTGAGGTAAAAGAATTTTTATTGTCTCAGCTGCAGAAGAAGCTTATTGAAAAAGCAACTATAGATGCCTATATTATCAAGACTGAGGATCAAGAGAAAGAATTTATCGAGGATGAAATTATTTTATTAACAAAGCAAAAGGAAAGCCTTGAACAAAGGGGAGAAGCCTTGAGAATAGCTATAAAAACACTAGAAGAGGCTTCTGATGAGGTTCAAAAAAAATACATACCTGTTATGAATAAAGTATTTAATAATATATTTTCTGAGCTAACAAATGAAAAGTACTCTGATGTTAGGACAGGAGAGAATTTAAGTATAATGCTAAGTGATCCCCAAAATGAGATTATTGTACCAACATCTATATTAAGCAGTGGAACTTTGGACCAAATTTATTTAGCGCTTAGAATTGCAATATCGGAGACAGTATTTAAAATTAATGAAAGTTTACCGTTTATAATGGACGAACCCTTTTCACAGTATGATGACGAAAGAACCGATAATGCGATGAAATGTATCTATGATATTAGTAGAAAGCAGCAGGTTATTTTATTTACATGTAAGCATAGAGAGGTTGAGCAAATTAGTAAATATACCTGTCAGTTATTTTCACTGACATAATTTAATATTTTGGAATATATAGTAAGTTATAATTATTTTGGAGATAGTGGATAGTATGAACAAGAGAAAATTATTCTTAAAGATTACGAGCATTATTATGTTGATGCTTTTTATATCACTAAGTGGATGCGGAAATAGAGAAATTCCTATTACATCAAATGAGCAGTTATTAAGTGGTATAACGCCAGAGAGTGCTGCAGTAATAACAGAAGCAGTAGTAGATATGTTTGATGAGCCAGATATATTAAGTAAAAGGATTACGCAAGTTCTTTATAACCAGGTGGTATCTATAATAGAAGAGGAAGATGCTTGGACTAATATAAAGCTTTTAGATGGCTCGTCGGGCTGGGTTAAGAGTAAGTATGTGAGCAGAAATACAGAGAGTGTAACACATGGCAGTATTCAAAATAAAATAGTTGTGACAGCAAAGCTTGCAGACATTTATTCTGGCACTAGTAATAAAGCAAAGTATAAAAAAATAGTTTTAGGAACGGAACTATATTCATTTGGTAAGTCAAAAACAGGGTATGATGTATTACTGCCTGAGAATAAAAGAGGCTGGATAGATGAAGGTGGAGTTATCGCCATCCCTATTAAGGATAATGTTATACCAAAAACAACAAGCAATGAGTTTGTTCAGACAATTAAAAAATTTGATGGAACTATATTTATTTTAGGCGGTGTTAGTAGATGGGGTATTGACTCGGCTGGGCTCGTATATATTTGTAGTAAAATAAATGGTGTGGATATTCCAAGAATTCTTGAAGATATGAAGGATGCTGGAACTGTTGTAGAAGAGAATGATATTCAATATGGAGATTTATTATTTTTCAGTACAGATAGCCTAAAAAAAGATGTTTATGATGTGGGAGTATACGTAGGAAATAATGAGTTTATACACTCAAGTACATCTAAAGGGGTACTAGCTGAGTCGCTGGAAGATAGTTATTTTAAGGATAGAATATGCTATATAAAGCGGATATTCTAAAATTATATATTATGATTTATATTACTCAGCTACAAAAATATGTAGGATAATATGTAATTGTCCCATCTATAATGATGGTATAACTTGGTGCGTAAAGTTATGTGTTTAATAGTACTTAAATACATTTTTTGTATCTACTAACCATTTTGTAGTAAGTCTTTTATAATGTAAATATATATTTGCAGAGTTTTAAGGTTAGGCATACTAGAAATACCCTCAAAATATTTTTAGTATGCCATTTTTAGTTTACCAACTTGTCTAGCAACGCTGCAATATCGTGAGCTGAATGAGGCTTGCCAAGGAATTTTGAGTTTTCACGCATTGTGTTTAAGGTAATAGGATCATTAGCAACACGAGATAGTACTTCTATAAGCTGAGCGGAACTGTCAACCCTGTTTGCAACTCCACTTCTAATCAAATAGCTTGCATTACCTTCCTCTTGCCCTGGAATAGGAGAAATTATAAAAATAGGCAAACCTTTAACAAGAGCTTCTGAAACAGTCATTCCTCCAGGCTTAGTTATCAAAAGATCAGAAATGTCCATGAGTTCATTTACCCTGTCGGTATAGCTTAGTATCAATACCTTTTTATTGCTGCTTTTAGCTGAATGCTCTAGCTGATATTTTAGTTTTTTATTAGTACCTGTTATGGCAATAATTTGCATGTCTATATCACATTTGAGAAGAGAATCGATTGTACTTTCTATGTTTCCAAACCCCATGCCTCCTCCCATAACTAAAACTGTGAATTTATTATCAAGTCCTAATTCACAAAGTAGGCATTTTTTATCAGCCTTGGTTTGAAATTTAGGTGATACAGGTATCCCAAAAGGAAATATAATATTACTAGGGATTCCACGGTTTATCATTTCAGCTTTCATCATTTCATTTGCAACCACAAAAGCATCCATACCGCTATCAAGCCATAGAGAATGAACAACGTAATCAGTCAATATCGCAACAGCTGGTACGCATAGCTGCTTTTTTTCCTTAAGAGAGGATAACATTTGCATTGGAAAAGGATGTGTACAAACAATTGCTGAGGGCTCATATTCTCTTATAAGGTTTTTTAAACGAAAAGATAAAAGCTTGTTAAAAGCTTTACTTATGTCATAAATACTTGTACCAGTTCCCGAAGCAGTATAAAGTCTGCTATATAACTTGGGATTCCTTTTTAAAGCACCAAGATAGCTGTTAACTACTATTTTGTCTAGAATTGGATTAATATACCTTAATGTATCAAATATATCAACTGTCCATCCATCAAAATGTTTTTCTATGGACTCCTTTAATGCTTCAGCTGCTTTCATATGACCAGTTCCAACAGAAACATATAATACTAATAGCTTCATAGTTAATCTCCACTTTTAATATTTGGTTAACACTCAACTTTCCCCACAATAAATTAATAAATGAGACAATGAACATGATCGTTATCAATGGTTTGTTGCCATGATTATTGAAAAAATATTATTAGTTGCTAGGAACAGACAATGCTCATTCTCACTATGTTAGCTGTCTTAGACATTAATCATACATGTGTATAGTAATTGACTTGGGGAAAGCTTAGTTAACTATATTCAGTATAGATTTTTGACATTATAGAGTAAATTAATACGTAGTTTAAGTGGAAATACGATTAATAATATAACGATGTAAGAAAATATTCCCAAATTTTATAAATGTGAGTACTGCATTGGTTTTGAGTCAGTAAAAGATTTCATTTTTTGAATCTAGGCGTTATAAGGATTTTATTGTTAATTAGTAGATACGAATATTTTACAAATGATTTACTAAAAATAACATTACTATAAATACTAGCAATTTTGGAAGGAGAGGAAAGATTGAAAAAGCTGATTAAAATTGTGGTGTTTTGTTTAATTCTAGTTTTTAGTGTGACAGCTCTTGGACAAAATCAACAGTACTATGTAAGTAC
>JAEWZA010000419.1 GCA_023395575.1 Bacillota bacterium | reverse complement strand
ATTCAGATATGTTATATTGAATATTTGAATTAGTGATATACTACTTTTTTCCGACGAAACCATGTCAGTTTAACACACTATACTCTGTCGATGGTGAGAACTTTGAACTTTATACATTTTTAGTTAGTTCATATAGTAAGTTTGTATGCTAAAATATTATCCCTTTAAATAGGAGTGCTATGAAGCAAAAGTCATTCACAGGTGTTAACTGCATTTTTGTCAATAGAAGACATTGAAAGGAAGGATAGTTTATGAAATTAGACATCAATGCTATTTTTCAACAAAAATTAGCCGATATAAACAGCAGACTTTCTAGCATGGCTCCAAAATTAGGTACTAGTGAAGCTAGTTCATCTGATACCTCCTTTGAAGATTACTTATCAGATGCCGCTTTATTGGGTTTAGATTCCTCTTCCTTAGGCCTAAATGAGTCCTTGTATGGAAATTCTTCAGAATTATCAGGCAATTCTGCCATGAACAAATATTTAGAAGATTTGTTGGACAAGTCTGGGGATACTAAAAGCTCCAATATATTAAAAGCGCAGACAGCACTTGCAAATTCGACAGCTTATATTCCAAGTGATAAAACAGAATTAATGGAGTTAATAAATGCAGCTATTGATAATGCCTCCGCTAAATACGGCGTTGATAAAAATTTAATCCGTGCTGTAATGAAGCAGGAATCCTCTTTTAACCCTACTTCAATATCCTCTTCTGGAGCACAGGGCTTAATGCAATTAATGCCTGGTACAGCAGCTTCATTGGGTGTAACTGACCCCTTTAATATTGTTCAGAACATAAATGGAGGCGTACTTTATCTAAGAGACCAACTGTCCAATTTCAAGGGTGATATAAGCTTGGCTTTAGCTGCCTACAATGCCGGTCCAAATAGTGTAATAAAATATGACGGCATACCACCTTATGCTGAAACACAGAACTATGTACAAAAAGTAACGGAATATTATAATCAATATCAGCAGCTATCCACTGCTCAAAAGTAATAGTAAACAAAAAATAATTTTTACCCTCAAACATATTCCTCCTTTGATTTTTGATATGGCTTGTGAAACCTTATTCATAAATCACTGGAGGTTATTTATTAGCATTTTCTCTAGCTCAGTAAGACAATTTATTTTTTTATTTAATTTTTACTGCGAATCCATTATATTCTATTTCCATAATAATATTACTTAATCAACAAATTTTATTCACATCATCCACATATTTATCCACAACGTTGAAATACTTGTTATTTCTATATTTTGAGATATTTCCACATAACCCACAAATAACATACGTGATTTTATTCACAATCTCAAAATCAATCTTTATAAAACAGTATTTTCAAGGCTTTCAGAACATCATTCCCTTTGTTTTTCTATAAATACAATCTTTGTATCCACTAATATTACAGTAAAACAGGGATTTTTCAATATTTCCCAGACTTGTGGATAACTTTTCTGTTCCACTCATCATTTGTATAATCCACATAAGCTGTTCTCAGAGGTCCTCTCCTTTTTGATAGCTACATCCCAAATACACCAACAAAAATCACTTGTAGTTTTATGGCTTGTAAATGCACAAAAGATTGCTCATAATCATATAAAGCTACTTGCAGCTTTTTGATATGCCAAGAGAACCATTAATGCACGAAATGTAAACTTCAGTCACACCTTCAAAAACCACTTGTGGTTTTGCGGCTCGAAAACGCACCATGTTCGCACAAACTTTATTTTCGAGCTAACCCAATTTTAATCCTGGTATTGCATTTAAGTCCATACCTGCCCGTTCACCCTTAATGAACTCATAATATGCAGCACATCCAATCATTGCTGCATTATCAGTACACAAAATCAATCCGGGGTACATTACCTTAATTCCTTGCTTCTCGGCTATTTCTTTCATGTCATGCCTCAGCTGCGAATTTGCTGCAACTCCCCCTGCCAGTGCTATTTTTTTTATATTTTTTTGCTTTGCTGCCGCAATAGTATTCTTGACAAGCACATCCACAACAGCCTGCTGAAAGCTAGCTGCAATATCGGGAATATTTATTGCCTCACCAGTCTGCTCCATCCTGTTTAAATAGTTCAAAACAGCAGTTTTTAATCCACTAAAACTAAAATCCAAGGTGCCATCATCAAAATAAACTCTAGGAAATGGGATGGCTTTACTATTACCCTTTTGTGCATACTTATCAATAAGAGGTCCACCGGGATAGCCCAATCCAATTGCCCTAGAGATTTTATCAAAAGCTTCTCCTGCCGCATCATCTCTTGTCTGTCCAAGTATTTCAAATTCTCTATAATCCTTTACATGAACAATATGGCTGTGCCCGCCAGATGCTACCAAACAAATAAAAGGCGGTTCCAAATCTGGGTATTGCAAGTAATTTGCAGCAATATGCCCTTCAATATGATGTACCCCTACTAATGGCTTTTTTGTAGTATAAGCAATAGCTTTACCCGCAGTTAACCCCACCAACAAAGCTCCTACAAGACCCGGCCCATAAGTTACTCCTATTGCATCTATATCTGAAAGTGATACTCCAGCCTCTTCAAGCGCTTGGTTTATCACAGGTATAATTAACTCCACATGCTTTCTTGACGCTATCTCAGGTACTACACCACCATATTTTTTGTGTAAATCAACTTGTGTTGAAATAATATTTGACATAATATGTCTACCATTTTTTATAACTGCAGCAGCCGTTTCATCACAGCTGCTTTCTATTCCAAGAATTAATGTATCCATTTTACCCTCCATAAACTAGGCTTAATCCATTTTATACTTTCTCAATTAAGTCTTCTTTATAATATCCCAATGCATAGTAATTTTCAAGGTATACCGTAAACCCTATCTTGTTGGTATCATTAATGTTTGTGAATATGTTCAAGAAATCAAGATTTATGTATTGAATAAGTACTTTATGCGTTAACGACGTAATTGACTTGATAAAAAGGCAACAAAAAACATGGAGCCATAGGCTCCATGCTCCGAAAAAGGAGATATGCTAATGTTCTTACTTATATTACCAAATAATATATATTAATAATATAGAAAATATATACCACAACTGCTAGTCCAAAAGTCCTAATTTTTAGTCTTTATATACAATATACAGAAAATTTTTATGTTTATGCAGCATCATCTTCTTTTAATTTATATGCAGCTGTATATTTTCCTTTACTATTCTTCACAAATGGGCGGTCATTTTCTGGTAACTGCCAAAACCCAGCTTTATTTTCAATTGCCTTGTTTTGCAATTCCGCAAAATAATCTTTGAGTAGTGTATTGGGACTATAAAAGACTGATATAGCAAATCCGTTTTGAACCATTAAAGCATTATAATATGTACCATCTTCTAGTATTACATGTGCAAGTAGTCGTCCATATTGGTCTGTAGTGTCCTTTTCAAAAACTAGTTTTATATTTTGTTCTGTTAAGGTCTTTTTTGATAATTCACTGGCCTCTAATGAATAGGGCTGGGCAGCAACCCCTGATTTTATTGATTCAGGAGTGTCTATATCAAGCATTCTTACCTTGTATTCTTCTTCTCCATATTTTATATGAAATGTGTCTCCATCAACCACCTTTTCTACATATGCATTGATATAGCCAAAGGGTTGTATACCTTCCTTTTGAATTTTAATAGTTGCCTCAGGAAATTTTGTTTTTTCTAACTTTTCAGATTTTTTAGCAAAGTCACTCTGTTTTTCATTACTTTTAGATTTTGTTTTTTTGGTGGAAATACTTTGTGAATCAGCACTCTGTCCGTCCTTAGCTGGACTACTCTGCGAGTCGGTATCCTGCGCGTCCTTAACAGAACTATTTTGTGACTCTGTGCTCTGTTCGTTCTTAGCTGTATTACTCTGCAAATCCGTACTCTGTGTGTCATTATCAGCACTACTTTGCAATGCCGTACTCTCCGCGTTATCCTTCATTGAACTACTCTGCTCTTGCGTACTGTTTGGTATATTATCAACCTGAATCACATCGGTTTTGTAGATATAACCACCTATTAAAACTACTATCGCACTAACTAGAGAAGCTACTGCTTTTATATTCTTTTTCTTCATTTTATTTCACCTTTCTAAACAATATTTTGTAATTAATAAATATAACTTTCCCCGTTAAAATTGTAGGTGTTCATGCTTATCAATGATAGATGTTCAGGAACATACGCACCTAATTTAGGCTATCTTATTATAGCATACTTATTATTTACTCAATCTTCACAGTTGAATATACTGCTTACGCCTAATAATTCAGGTGCGGTAGCATTTTAAAATGAAAAATGAAATAGTACGCGAGTACAATATATATCTAATTGCGAAGCTCGGTTAGAAATTGATGCTAAAAATAATAGATGAAGAACAAGTATTGACCCTAGACAGGATGCCTTGGTCATACGATCGGCGGAAGTGCTTGTTCTGCACCACAATTATTTCAGCTCAATTTCGGGAACAAGCCATAGATATATATTGCACAGGAGTACTATTTAAGCAGTTTACTGTTTATTATACTATTTCTTGTTTTGCATCAGCATAATTTAATAGTGAGTTTCTGCGGCATATACGAAAGCTTTACAGTCTATCTACAAATAAAATACCACGCTTATTTTAATCTAAGTCGTGGTATTTTTTATTAAGTGTATTGGCCGATATCACTTAAGATTATATATTTAAGTTGTCCCCTGAGCAGTTAGTATTGATATTGGAACGGTATTATTAATAACTGCATCATCTTTTCTTTCATCAATAGCAGCATTGAAT
>JAEWZA010000404.1 GCA_023395575.1 Bacillota bacterium | reverse complement strand
ATAGAAAGACAGAATATTCTACTTAAAGAATATTTAAATAAAAACTTCTCTGAGGCTAAAGTTAAACAGTTGGTTTTAGAGTTTTCATTTCCAGAGCTTCGCAGGTTGCTTGGCGAGATGGATATAGAATTTTTTGCCCTGTGTTACTTCCCTAAATATTTTGATAGAAAATTTGGGCAGTTTCACAAGGAGCTATTTACAGAATTAAAATATATGCTAGACAATAAAGGGTTGATTGAAGCTTTCGGATTGCCAAGGGAACATGGCAAAAGCACAATTAACTCTTTTTTATTTCCGCTGTATTCTACTGTTTATGGCAAATCACAATTTACACTTATTATATCAGCTACAGAGCAGATTGCCTTGCCGTTTCTTGATATGATTAAGGATGAACTGGAGAACAATCAGCTATTGATTGAGGACTTTGGTATTCATAAAGGCAATCGCTGGAACAATAATGAGATATGGATTCGTGGAAAAAATAATATTGATGCTTGCATAATGATTCGTGGTATTGATGGTTCGCTACGTGGAATCCACTTTAAGCAATATCGCCCTCAATTGGTTCTGCTCGATGATTTGCTTAAAGATGATACTGCAAAGTCAGAAACCAAACGTGACCAAGTAAAAAGTACCTTTACAGATGTAGTTATTCCGATTGGTACGAGGGATACAAACATTCTTGTAGTCGGGACTGTGCTTCATGAGGAAGATTTGATGGCTGATTTGTTAAAAGGTAAAATACCAGGAGTGCGAAGTATACGGAAAGCAGCTATAATATCATGGGCAGAGCGAGATGATTTGTGGAGTGAATGGGAATCAAAATATAATAACCTTCAGGACTTAGACAGGATTGAAACTGCCAAGTCCTTTTTTTATGACCATCAGCAGGAAATGCTAGAAGGTACAGAAATATTATGGTCTGAATATCTGGATTACTATTACCTCATGTGCAAGAAACAGGCTATGGGAGATAAGTCATTTTATAAAGAAATGCAGAACGACCCTCGGAGCACTGATGATTATATTTTTCAGGACATTCAATATTGGGATAAGTTGCCCGAATTTGAAGAAATGGAATTGGTCATGTATATAGATCCAGCAATTAAAGCAGGAAAACGTAATGACTTTTCAGCTATTACAGTACTTGGTCAACATAGAAAAACAAAGCAAAAATATGTGGTTGATGGTAGTCTGCACAAACTCCTTCCTGATGATTTATTTCAGGTTGCTATAGAAAAGTTACAGCAATATTCTATTGAGAAAATTGGTTTTGAAACAACACAGGCTCAAAGTTACATGAAGCAGAAGTTCGAAGAGGAGATTTGGAAGAATAAGATATTTACTCCTGTGGATGAAGTAATCAGCAGAGGACAGAAACACGAAAGAATTGTATCTCTTGAGCCAGAAGTAAAGAAAGGGCATATTCTATTCAATTATGCCAATATAAGGTATAATAATCAGATAAAGGATTACAACAAAACAGCAAAATATGATGATGCTCCAGATAGCCTTTATGGTGCAGTGCAGTTAGCTGAAGGAGTTAAGAGCATTAGGTTCTTTGAGAGGGGTTTGCTGTTTTAGTAGATATATACTAGTATTACGATGATTTTTAGCTGATTTTTGCATGAGAGGGGGATGGTATGGATAACACCTTAATAAATATAGCATTTGAAGTTCCGATATGGGTAAAACAAGGTGTGGAATCAGGAACTTACAAAATTTTTGGTGGAGTTGTAAGGGACAATATGGGTCAAATCGTATTGCATTTAAAAGAAGTTGGATTACAGAATACAAGAAAGTTAAGCAAGAAAAACTTACCAGTGGTAATTGGTGTGGGAGTGACGCTAGTAGCTGTTGGTGGTACTTATTATGTGTACAAGAGATTTAAATCAAAGAAAAAACAAGAACTAAACCAACAGCTAACCGATATTGATAACAATATCAACAACTACTTTGCTAGTAGAGGGTTTGCTAACCTTACAAGGGATGATATCCAGAACTTAATTGATTCATTAAAAAATGTGTTAGAAAATCCAAGTTTTCATCATATAAAAATGGACAAGCAGTATTATGATAAAATTATTGAATTTTCTAAATGTGTAAATCAAAATACTTGTAATCTTGCACTTTTTAAGAAAGAACAAGTACAATTGCCTGACCCAAGAAATGAAAGTACGTTAATAGAAATTCTAAATATTATTATTACCAGTCTAAATAAACAAAAACAGCTATTGTTTGAAAGTTAAAATAACGTAGTAATTATTTAGTCCTGCATTCTAATGTAGGATTATTTTTTGTGTAACGAATACCACACGTTCTACGTGAGGTCATGACTAGGAAGGATGTGATGTATTTGGATATAAACGAAAACTTAATACTGGAATGCTTGAATGAGCTAAACAAAAATGCCCGAATAAAGCAGAAATATAAAGACTACTATGAAGGAAATCATTCTATTTTAAAGAGCTATCAGATGCAGGACAGCAGGAGCAATATGAAGCTGGTGTTCAACTATCCAAGAAAGTTTGTAGATAATGAAACTGGCTATCTTCTTGGTAAACCTGTTAACTATGTTTCCAAGTCGGATAATACTGATATTATTGATGCCATTGATAAAAATACAAGTCACTGGGATAAGGAACACAATATCAACCTCCGCAAGCAGTCTGAAATATATGGTGAAGCCTATGAACTCAATTACATAAATTCAGATGGAGAATTCTCAGCTACAATTCTTACACCAACTGAAGCTTTTGTTCTTGAAGATGGGACTGCCGAAAGAAATGTATTACTGGCTTTACATACTTTCACAAAGAAATTTGATGATAAGAAATACCTTGATGTTTATACTGATTCTGAAATTCAGCACTATGAAATGGCAAGTTTAGTATCACCAACAGGTCTTAAATATATCGGGAATCATGAACATATCTTCGGCAGAGTTCCTGTCATTGTATGTCCTGCCAATAATGAAAGAAAAAGTGGATTCCAAGATGTTGTTTCACTTTTTGATGCATATAATGCTATCAATTCTGACTTGGTAAATGAAATCGCTGACCACCGTAATGCTTATCTTGTTATAGAAAATGCCAAGATTGAGGAAGAAGATTTGCTTAAAATGAAGACTATGGGAATTATACAAGTACCCAATCAGGCAAAAGTATATTGGCTAACAAAGGATATAAATGATTCTTTTGTCCAAAATGAACTCAATAATATTGAAAGAAAAATATTTGATTTAATGGATGAAGTTAATTTTAATGAAAATTGGGCAGCTAATACTTCCTCGCTGGCTCTAAGAAACAAGCTGTTGAATCTGGAAAACAGGGTTGCTATGAGAGAAGCCTTTATGGAAAAGGCTATAAGACAAAGGCTGAAAAATCTATTCATTTATCTTCAAAAGAAAGAAGGCAAATCCTTTGACTACAGGGATATAGCAGTTAAATTCACAAGAAATCTTCCTACCGATTTAACAGGTTTAGCAGATGTAATAACTAAACTGAAAGATGTTTGTTCACAGGAAACACTTCTGACACTTCTACCATTTATAGAAAATCCAAAGGTTGAAATTCAAAAATTCAGAGCCGAACAAAAAAGTATAGAAACTGTTACTGCTGAAGAGAATTCTACAATTCAGAAGAATGATGTAATTGTATAAATGCAAAGGAGGAACGAGTAAAGTAATATGA
>JAEWZA010000391.1 GCA_023395575.1 Bacillota bacterium | reverse complement strand
TTTATTCTTAAAGAACTCCGGATTTCTTGGCGTAAGTGCATCAATATTGTCTATTTTGCCGCCTATATAATACGGAAGACCACATCCTGAATAAGAAATATCCTTATCCTTCTCGTAGATAACTATTTCTGCATTATCATCGTTTCTACGGACTTTTGCAGCTGCAGAAGTACCAGCAGCAACTGCACCTATAACAATTATTCTCATATGTTTCTACCTCCTGAGCAAGCATAAATATTGCTGCAAATTTTATTTTTATTATTTGCAGCAATATTTAAAATTAACCTATAATGTCCAGAAGTTCTTCCCCTTTAACTTCTTCAGGTTTCCATTCTATTACTGCAAAATTACCGTTTGAGATGTCATCTACCTTATTAATCCAATTTACTTCAGTATTTGCTTTGACTCTTAGTATAGGATTAGTTGTTTTTGCTGCATAAAAACTAGAGTTTATAACCCACCACCTACTATGGATACCAGCTCTATTCAAATCATTCTGGAGCCTCAATGCTTCGTAGACCGGTGTTGTTTCAGCAAGTGTAACAATAATAACCTCTGTTTGTTTTTCATCTCTAAGCTTAGGCAGGAGTTTCTTAACTGATTCAGGAATATCGCCTTGTGAACGTTGAATCTCTCTGTGGTAGCTTTGCGTTGAATCCAAAAGTAGTAAAGTATGTCCTGTTGGTGCTGTATCGATGACTACAACTTCATTTTCAGATCTTTCAACTATTTGAGAAAATGCTCTGAAAACTGCAATTTCTTGTGTGCATGGAGATCTTAAATCTTCTTCAACATACGCAATATCATCCTCGCTCATTGTTTCTCTTGCTTTGCTTAACACTTCTTCCTTATATTTTTCAAGTTCTTTTTTCTCATCAATGTTACTAATTGTGACTCCATAGCTTTCATTTAATACAAATTTTAAATGAGCTGCCGGGTCAGTAGTTGTCAGATGAACCTTTTTACCTTTTTTTGCTAGCGCTAAAGCAATAGTTGCAGCAATAGTTGTCTTTCCTACTCCACCTTTACCCATTGTAAATATAACTTTTTTATCACTGTTATATAAATCATCTATAACAGAACTTATTTTAGGTATACTTTCTGTATTCAACTGCAAATTATTGTCTTTAATATTGTTATCCTTTAAGAAGGCTCTAACATTCTCAAGGCCAGTTATATTATATGGTCTTAATGGAATACTGTAAGTTTCTGACGATTTTAATGATTCAGGTATATTGGCTAATGCATTTTGTTGCTTTTCAAAGATTGCTTTGGATAAGTAATCATCATGCTCCCATAGTATGCCATTTATTATAAGTATCTGATTTGATATTCCTATATCCTGAAGTTCTCCGGATGCACGCTCAGCTTCTTTAAGGGGAGATGTTTCAGGTTTGGATACAAGTATAAGCGTTGTTTTTAATTTATCAGCCAGATTCTTAACAGCATTCTTATAGATTTCCTTTTTACTATCTAAACCTGAAAGCTGTCCTAAACATGATGCTCCATGCGTACTTTCACTGATAAAATTACTCCAAGCTGAAGGAAGCTGAAGCATTCTAAGGGTATGCCCTGTAGGAGCTGTATCAAATATTATATGATCATATTCCAACGCTGCCTTCTCATCAGTTATAAAGTTAGAAAATTCATTAAATGCTGCAATCTCAACTGTACATGAGCCAGAGAGTTGCTCTTCCATATTTTTTATAACTGCTTCCGGTAACCTTCCCCGGTAAGGAGCAATTACACTTTCCCTATACTCTCTTGTTGCCTCCTCAGGATTAAAGTTAGCGACTGTTAGGTTTGGAACACCAGTTATAGATACTCCCTTATTATTTATTTCTGTATTAAAGACATCCTGAAGATTGGAAGCCGGATCAGTACTAATAAGCATGATTTTCTTTCCTGCATCAGCTAAAGCTACTGCTGTAGCACATGCCACAGAAGTTTTGCCTACTCCACCCTTCCCAGTGAAAAATAAGTATTTTGTAATCTTTATATTTGACAAATCAAAACTTTTAAACATTTAATCCCTCTTTTCATATTAGCAGCATACGCCTTTACAGCCACATTCTTTAGATTTAGACTTGATTTTAACAGTGGCTCTCAGATAGTCTGCTGGCAATTCCAATAAACTGCAGAACTCCTCATCTGTAGGATATGCTTTTGTCTTAACAACAATGCCATCAACCATAGTAACCGGAAGTACATCCACTCCATCTTTATTAAGCATGTTGTTAATTTCCTTATTATCAACGAATATCTGAGGGTTGCTGGTTAAATTATATCTTTCAACTAAAACTCCTTTATTCTTTAGATTGTTTAAAACTGTTGAAACTCTTAACAGTTCTTTGTCTACTGATGCACCACATACTCCTGTTGAACAACACATTGCAGGATCAAAAATTACCATTTTCTTCATAATTGGCTCTCCTTTATTTTGCAATCACATTTAGATTTATTTTTACAGATACAGTCATCCGTATCTGTAACGAGGTTCATAAGAAACAGAATTAATTTATTACAATTGGTATTATCCAAAGAGTAATAATTCCAAAGTCCTTCTTTTCTGCTTTTTACCAGCCCACAATCAATTAATACCTTCATATGATGTGATAAAGTTGGCTGTGTGAACTCAAACTGCTCCAATAAATCACATGCACATTGTTCTCCGCATGACAAAATATCAATTATTTTAAGCCTGCCAGGATCTGAAAGTGCTTTAATTATTTTTGCATTCTCATCATAATTCGGTTGCATTTAATCACCCTCTATATATAGATATATATCTATATATAGTATATACTAACATCTATATTTTCACAATATATTTAAGTGTTTATAACATTATATATTTATAATTATTTATATATTAACTTATATTAAAAATATTTGTCTGTTCAACCAGTTTACCCGTTTGAATTAATATAAATATTACACATAATTTTATTTTAAATTTATCTAATTAAATTTAGAATGCATAAATTCAATAGTTGTAGAAAAAACTGCAGAAATATGACATATAAAAATGATGCCACCATGACTTGTTTAAAGCCATGGCAGCATCAATTTTCCGAACCTTCTTATTCTTTGTGATTTTTAAGAAATATTGGTATACTTTCAGTAAAAAATGAATTAAAAGTTTCTATCATTTTTGTCATATCCTTGGGCATAATTCCTAGTGCCTGCTGTATGGCAATTCCATCTATAGCTGCAAGTAATATTGCTGCAACCTCCTTGTTATGTTCGCCAAACTCCAGTTCAAAGGCATCACTAAACAAATTAGCAGTATTGTTTATTATTTCGGTGTAATTATTCTGAAACTTATCTTTTATTTTACTGTTTCGAGCAATCACATCATTAAGTAAAAGTATGTGCAGCTTTTGTTCATCCTGCTTTGACAGCCTTTTTCCAACCTCAGATGTTATTTCAGAAAGCAGCTCCTTACCCTTATGGGCTTTTTCCCCGCTTTTCATCCTATCAATCATTTTATGAGTAAATTGAAGGGATTGCTTTATAACATCAAAGAGGATTTCTTCTTTATTTGCATAATGATGGTATAATGAACCTGTTGTCAAACCAGCTTTTGATGCTATTTTACGGACAGTTGTTTCTTCAATTGAGTTTTCCTTCAAAACCTCAATTGCTGCTTCGATAATTCTTTGTTTTCTATTGTTAATTTCACTCATTGTTTTCCTTTCATTCTGCCATTGACTTGATTGTTTTATATTCTGCATGGTCGATATACAATTCACCCTTATACGGATTTCTCTTTGTTTTTACTACTTTGTAAATCATGTATAATATTACCGCAACATTACTTATAAGGGCTAAGGCTCCCCAGAAGGTATAAATAGGCTGACTGTATGTAGACTTTACCACTGCAATTCCCTCGTCCTGAAAGGATGGAAAGGTTTGAGCAAACATGCACCAGATTGCGAGAGTCTGAGCTCTGTGCTGAAGCCATGCGCCCTTTCCAACTGTGAAGGCACACAAAGTTGGTGCTATTAATAAAGCAAAGCCTGCGTACCATGAATGGGTAGGAATACAGTTATAGGTATAAGTAAAATTCCA
Source organism: Bacillota bacterium (assembly GCA_023395575.1). GTDB lineage: Bacteria > Bacillota > Clostridia > Acetivibrionales > DSM-1351 > Ruminiclostridium. The sequence goes on along the minus strand of JAEWZA010000391.1, from coordinate 859 downwards.
AATGTCATATGCAATAATCCAAAACCACAGCATGTCTGGCCATAGCATGTCTTTACTACTGTCTTTACCTGTTTTCTTTCGAATAACAATGCCAAACCAGCCTGTTATTGCTATAATATTAAGAATTCCTGCTGCAGCATTCATATAGTTCCAAGGTCCACCCATTACCCCTACTACCTCTCCATCTATCGGGCCAGAGTTGATAAACCAATACTGCATTCCCACTTCAATATCTCTTGCCACAGCTTCAAGAATATTAATTGCAAGGATTAGTGGAGGAAAACAAAGAGCAATTTTATTGTCAGACAATTTCCATACAACTTTTCCTGTAAGCTTATTTTTTTTCTCAATATGACGGATACACCAGAAGCCAATACATCCTGCCGTTGCAGAGTAAACTTTTGCAAGATGGAACCAATCAGTATAAGTTACTTCTTTGAGCACTGTTGCCCATAGAATACTTAACGCTATCGGTAAAATTATAAAGCAAAAGAATCCTGCCCACTTCCATCTTCTTGAAAACTCATTGAATAAAAACAAACCAACAAATACTAATAGCCAAATTCCCCATGCAGAAAAAATTGTAGCTCCTTCCGAATAATTAAAAGTAAACATAATTATCCTCCTTATTTATTGTTAGCAAGCTATTATTTCCTTTATAAGAAACTCCTTTCCACCTAATAAATCCCAACTATTGCTTCCACAATGCGGACACGTTTTTTTGTTTTCAAGAATGTTAAAAACCTTATTGCACTTTTTACAGATACCGTTTCCTGGCAAGGTTTCTATTTTTAATTTTGTATTCTGCAGTAATGTCCCATCCACTGCTACAGGATAGCATTGCATAATGTACTCGGGG
>JAEWZA010000346.1 GCA_023395575.1 Bacillota bacterium | reverse complement strand
TATTAACTCAGCAGGTTTTAGTTTCTCTAGTTTATTTCTTTCATCAATATTAGTAGCATAATAATCATACTTTTTTATTGATTCAAATAGATAGTTAATACTATCTATCAAGTATCTATACATATGAGTTTTTATATCTGATAACTGTAACGTAACTTCTTTAATTTCATTAATAATTGCTTTATTTGTATATAATCGATATACACCATCTCCCTTTACCTGAGTTATTGGTAAATAGCTTTCTCTATTAAACATGGTATTCTTAATAGCTGATGAAAAATGACCTTCCGAATCAATATTATTATACACACCATTATCACTAATAAATTTACCTTTATCATTAGTTTTTCGCATCCAAACATCAACTAGAAGATTAGAAATATCAAACTTATAAACTGCATATCTACATTCCTTTTTATCCTTTGATTTATCAGATGCATCCCAACCTATACCTGACACCAGAGTAAGTATTGAATTATCCAAGTCAAACCAGTTAAACACTTTAGATCTATGAACATGTCCACACATTACTATATTTACGTCCAATAGGTTTTCATCAGTAAAATAATTCTTAACAAGATTTTTCTCAATATCTGATAACCACGAAAGTGGATGATGCATTACAGCCACAGTCAAATCAATTTTAGTACCTTTTTTCTTTTCATCCTTTAATTTTTTAGCTAAATAGTCTAACTGCCATTCTCCTATTCTAAGCTTTTGATAATCATTATCACCTCTGCAAAACCAAGAGCTGTTAAGCCTAATTATACATATATTACTATTCCCTATTTCTACTACTGAAACACCAAAACTAGAATCAGTATTAATTTTTGCCTTAGTTTTAAACAGTTCGCTATAAAACTTGTTATATTCTTCAAATTCCGAACAAAAAAATCTCCATTTTTTATCTATAAAATCTTTTTCTTCTACCTTAATAACTTTATTCTCAATATTATCTATAATACTTTCAATATATTTATCTCGAATAATGTCATGATTTCCAGGAACAATTATTACGTGCTTTTTATCAACTATTTCAAGAGTTTCACATACATCCTTTAAAAATTTAATTGCTATTAGAAATTGTTTCTCTATGTTACCTTTGTTGAATATATCACCTGATACAACGAGCATAAACTTTTGAAGCTTTTTCTCTTCCTTTATTTTTTTGATATCTTTAATTAATTCACAATAAATAGTTGAATATTCGTTAGTACAGTTATCTATATGCAAATCTGATAAATGTAGAACACAAAACTCTTCCATAACCCCTCCACAGCCACACCTTTCCTTAGTAATAAAGCAATCTTCACTTAATAATACCACAATTCAACATTTTTGTAATTTACATTTAATTAAATAATTAAGAATATTATACACAAAAGCCATAACACTATTGTCTATTCTACTTATTATAGGGAAAGATTTATATTATAAACTAAAGCAAAGATTTCTAGGGTAAGATTATGAGTAATTAAAGTTAATAAATATTCAAACCTACAAGAATAATATACAGTATTCATTAAGCACAATAAAAAACAACCGTTATTATATGCTGAATTTTCTGCAAAGTGTCATAACGGTTGTTTTTATTGCTAATTTTTACTAATTATATTTTTTGCCTAACAAAAACCTGGATGTCTCAACAAATTGAAGATATGATTTAACAATCTTTAGCCTTTCACCCGTTCAAAGCCCAAATATCGTGTGCCCTGAAATGTCAGCTTTCCAATATCCTTTTCCACAAGTATACCATATTCTGTACTACTCACTTGAAACTCCATACGGTCTCCACTAGTCACCTCAAAGGTGACGTAATATGTAGTGTGTGAAGACATATGGCTGATATGATTTGTTCCAGAGTTGTGACGATGTTGTCTAAAATTAGTCCTTTTCGTGACCACAGTCGCGTCAACCGTAAGTACAGGTGAATCATTATTCTTCTTCCATTGCTTCGCACCCTGTACCGAACGTACAATAATAGTACCGAATACAATTATAAATACTATAAATATGAATATTGGAACAATAGCAAACATAATACCGTATAAAGGTGATAATCCCATATCTACCATATCTTCTTTTCCTCCAACAAATATGCTTTATCCAGCGTATACTTAATCTATCACAGCAATCTATCAACCTTAATATCAATTCCTACAACTGTGGAATAGCAAACACCATGAACACTGGTTGCAAGTTTAATTCCAGTTTCAAGAGGGACTGCTGCAAAACAAGAAATAATATATCAATAGTATACTGCTTAAATAGTACTCCCGTACAATATATATCTATAGCTCGCTCACGAAATTGATGCTGAATTAGTTGCGGTGAAGAACAAGCACTTCCGCCGACCGTATAGCACTCGACATCCTGTCTCGGAGCAATACTCACAGCTACATCCTGTAGCTGTGTCGGCTACAATACTTGTTATTCACCTACTATTTCTAGCATCAATTTCTAACCAAGCTTCGCAATAAGATATATATTACACTCGCGTACTATTTTATGCAATAAAGCATCGGTATACAGAAAATAATGTTTTGCATCAGTCCCTTAAAGTGTATGCGGTTAATTTGTAACATTATAACATATTCTTATTCTACTTACAGTATTTACTCAAAAACACTAATGGTTCCAAGCAAATATTTCTTCAATATAGCATAGTCTATTGCATTAACAGCTTTGTCATTATTAACATCAGCTCTAATTAAGCTATCTGGATCCAATTCTGCAGAACCTAGCAAGTACTTTTTCAAAATAGCGAAATCAATTGCATCAATGCTTCCACTATTGTCTATATCACCCACTTTAGAACCTGATTCAATTACAGCAGCTTCTTTTCCATACACCAGCTGTCCCTTGATATAAGCAGTAATCCTTTCATTATCTCCAAAAGCGCTTTCCATTTCAGTATTACATGAATAATCATTTGTAATGTCATATTCGGACAAACCATCTATCCTAAAAGGTATATCTCCTGTGCTTGCACCTGGAGCAAGTTTTCCAGCAGCATTTGTGAATGTTATTTCACAATAGGTATCAGCATTCGTAGATGCATTTTCTATACCGAAGCAATTTCCCAGCACATTTTCAGTTCCGCAAGGTGCATATTCACAAGTAAATGTGTTTTGCTCACTTCCATCACATGTAAACCAATAGCGAAGCTTTACGTCAGATAAATCTACTGGAACAGTTCCATTATTCACTATATTTACAGTAGACCTTATTGTATTTGTAAGATTATGAGCTGCTCCAAACTTATATAGAACTTTAACTGAAGGAGGCGATGTATCTGGATTTTCATCAGGATTTGTTGGATCAAGCTTTGGAGCTTCTTCACCATACACCAGGACACCATTCATATATACAGGAATGTTCTTAGTTAATACATAATCACTGGATAAACCCTTTCTGCTCCAGTCATTAGTTGGGTCCCAGTGAGTCATATAGTTTGAATCTTGCTTTGCTGTTAATATAATTGCCAGTTCTCTGTCCCCATATATTTCTCTGCCGCTCCAATCATATTCATAATAGTAGGTTCCACCATCATCCCACTTTATAGGACCTCTATAGGTAATAGGCTCCTGCTGCAGTGAAATCTGTTCATCATAAGCAATGGTCATTTCTACATCATCTATAGTCTGCCCACACGCCAATAATTCGCTTATGTTAAAGAAGTATCTTACCTTCATACCTGTTTCATAATGGGGAGGCTGACTGGACTCATTATGTAATTTTATAACAATCTGTGAGCTTTCCTTAATTTCTCTTTCAACACGAGCTTCACAGTAATAATCGTCAGTCTTTGGCTCTGCATGAGGAAAATTAGGTATTACCTCCTGTCCCTCACCATAATATTCGTATAATCCTGCACAAGCACCTACAAACGCAGCATTATAGTCAACAGCAACCTCATTGTAAACGAAATCTGTTGTTACGTCCTGATGGTAGTCCTGCTTATCAGGCCCACCTGCTAGAGCTCCCCACAATATATGTCTGTGTTCCTCTGGATCCAACATACTTAATGTTTTAGAGCCATGAGCTGCTCTGTGATGAGGATGCTTTACAAAAGGCAAGCCTTGCTCGTAGCCATAGCCTACTATATAGGAATATCCCATAGGATTTCGTCCCATTATATATTCCATCTGATTCTTCGCCCATTCTCCAAAATCAGTTCTTTCAGGGTGATGCTTCATATACACAAGTGCACATAATTGAGCTGCTGTGTTATAACGAGCAGAACCCCAGCCATTTATCATTGTATATCCTGCTGGAGACGTTGAGGTATAACCATTGTCGTTTGCTTCCTTATGCTTTGCCATACCGCCAGAGTGATATTCTACATTCCAACGAGCAATATAGTCATATAACTCATTTTCTGGGAATAAAGTATTCAGCTCTATAAACACTCCACCCCATACAGCATCCCAGCAATGAACCCATGTATTGAACCACATATTTGTGTTAAAGGTATCAGGTATTATTTTTCCCATATATCCAGTATAATATCTGCCATCTTCTGAAACCGACATGATATCATCAATATAGTCCATGTTCCCAGTACAAGCATATAACCAAACTGCAGCCCAAGCCATTTCATCATCGTCATACGCTGAGGTATAATAACCGTCTCCCTTTGACATTCCTCTGTTTTCTTTTGCAAATTTATACATAGCCTTTGCAACAGTTAAACAACGCTCTGCATATTCAGGATCCTCTTCCTTAAAGTTTAAATAAGATGTGGCAAGTGCAGCTGCTGTACTACCGCAAACATCACTGCCTGGGGATTCAACTGTAGCAAAGTCTGCAGGCCTTGGAATATCATCAGGATATAGCTCAGGAGGTCCCCAGTAGGAATGATCCAAATCCCCTTCGCCCACCATATAACAGAATGCTATTAAATCGCCATTATCATCTAGAAAAGAACAGCGTAAAAAAGTATCTGTAAAATACCTTAAAATCTCTATCATGTGCTCTTCCTGACCTGATTTCTTGAAAGCATCTCTAAATTCATAGAAGCCCCATCCAAGAGTACCTGCCGTATAGCTTTGAGGTAATCCAAACCTTACATGATCTCCAGCATCATGGAAGCCACCATGTACATCTACTGTTCCATCTCCATCGGGGTCCAGTATGTTTTTGTACTTTTTAATAAAATCTGCTGAAAGGGAAGTGTTTTCAAGAGGGATATTACAATCTCCCACATGACAATCACCTCTCCATTCAATTCTTCCTCCTGTTATACCCGGCCCGCATTTATTAGCATCATAAAAGTAAATTGATTTTTGCAATGCCTCAGCAAAATTAAAGTAGTTATAATCCTCCCAGCCTTCAGCTGGAGTAAAATTTGAAGACCAAGTTGTATTTGAATCCAAGTTAGAATTCTCAGGCGAAGATAACGCTTCATTAGCCAAAACATTACCTGATAATAAAAATTGTACAGCAATTATTGCAACAATCAAAAATGTTGATATGATTGATTTTGTTTTTTTTATACTTCTAATTGATTTTCTTTCCATGGAATGCATTTTTATACCTCCTTGTAGCAACAATAAAATTTTGTATTTCAATAATTGACTGTTTGTGATAATTTATTCTGAACTGGTTTGCAGGTAAACTACTTATTGCTTCTACTGGTACGCGAGTACAACTTAGATAAATGGGATACTTGATTAAAGATACTTGTTTGAATTTGTAGGTGAAGAATAGTTGATTCTACCGTAAAACCTACACGACGTAGGTTTTAGCTTACAATGAAGCATGGATGCTGAATGTAAGCGGCGGTATAATTAACTATGATGAACCAATACTAATTCAACAAATATCTTGGGAGTAACCCATTTAGATAAGTTCGTACGGAAGTACCAGTAAACCAGTACTATAATTTTATCCTACAAGGTACTTAAAACAATTATCACAACACGTTAAATTTAGCTAATTCCATTCAAAAAACCGTACCCTATCCTGTATTAATTTGATTCGAATAAGGGTACGGTTTTATTGTTTTGTTTTTTGTATCTAAGTTAGTTAATCATTTAAAAGAATGACCTTTTTCTTGCTTAATGGATAATTCCTCCACCAAGAAGAGCTATTCTGAATAACGCAAAGTCAATTGCATCAACAGCATTATCTCCATTAAAATCTGCGTTGGCTAAAGCTTGAGGATCCAGTTGCTTCATTCCCAGTAAATACTGTTTCATGAAAGCATAATCTAATGCATCAATGCTTCCGTTACAGTCTAAGTCACCGAGCCTAATTTCAATTACCAACTCAACTGGTTCAATTCCATATTTGAGTTCACCCTTAATATAAGCGGTAATTCTATCATTTTCACCAAGAGTAGTCATTTTGGAATTATAGGAATAGTCATTTGTTTTGTCGTAATCTGATGCTCCATCAATTCTGAAAGGTATATCTCCTGTACTTCCACCTGCTGCAAGGACACCCGCTCCTTCAGCAAATGTAATTTCACAATAGGTATCAGCATTTGCTACAGGATTTTCGATAGTGTAGCAATTTCCCTTCACATTTTCAGTTCCGCAAACAGCATAATCACATACAAATGTATTTTGTGCACTACCATCATTTGTAAACCAATAGCGAACCTTAACATCTGATAATTTAACAGGTACAGTACCATTATTCTTTATGTTGATAGTGGATCTTAAAGTATTCTTTGTCAAATCCACTTCTCCAGTCTTATATAGTAATTGAATTGAAGGTGGAGTGTTATCAGGGTCTTCTTCCCCTGGATCTTTTGGATCAAGCTTTGGAGCTTCTTTTCCGAAAACTAATTTTCCATCAAGATATACTGGCACCTTCTCTGTTACTGCATAAGTTGTAGTAAGACCTTCTTTACTGTAATCATTTGATGAATCCCAGTGAGTCAAGTAATTTTTATCCTGTTTAACTCTGAACGAAATTTGTAACTCTCTGTCTCCATAAATGTTACTTCCGCTCCAATCGAATTCAAAATAGTAAGTTCCTGCCTCATCCCACTTAAAAGGTCCTCTTAATTTTATAGGATCCTGTTGCATGGAAATTTGCTCATCATACTCAACAGAGAATATTACATCATCAATAGTTTGATCGTATTCAAAAAGTTCATCGATATTAAAGAAGTATTTTGCCATCATTCCTGTTTCATAATGTGGAGGCTGACTGGACTCGTTATGAATCTTTAAAACTACTTGTGTACTATCTGCAGTTTCTCTTGCTACTTTTGCCTCACAGTAGTAGTCATCTGTTCTTGGCTCCAATGGAGGGAAATTTGGTATGGGCTCATGTCCCTGACCATAATAATGATACAATCCAGCTAAAGCACCAACAAACGCAGCATTGTAGTCAATAGTTACTTCGTTATATGCATACTCAGTAGTTGAGTCAATATGATAATCATTTAAGTCTGGTCCACCAGAAAGAGCTCCCCATAATATATGTCTGTGCTCTTCAGGATCATTCATACTATTTGTTTTTGACCCATGAGCTGCTCTGTGATGTGGATGCTTAGCAAAAGGCAGCCCTTTCTCATATCCGTAACCTACTATATATGAATATCCCATAGGGTTTCTTCCCATAAGGTATTCCATAGCACCTTTAGCCCATTCTCCAAAATCAGTTCTATCAGGATTGTTTTTCATATAAACAAGTGCGGAAAGTTGAGCTGCTGTATTATAACGAGCTGAACCCCAACCGTTTATCATTGCATATCCAGCTGGTGATGTTTTATAATAGTTTTTATCTGTTGTATCTTCATGTGGGCATTTTCCACCTGATAAATATTCCACATTCCATCTTGCAATAAAGTCAAATAGCTCATTTTCAGGGAATAACTGATTCAGCTTTAGGAATGTTCCTCCCCATACTGCATCCCAGCAATGTACCCATGAATTATACCAAATGTTCTGCTTAAAGTTTTCAGGAATTATTCTTTTCATATATCCGATATAGTTTCCTGATGCATCAACTGCAGTTATATCATCTATATAGTCCATATTACCAGTACATTCATATAGCCATGCAGCAGCCCAAGCCAACTCGTCCTCATCATAATCTGAGGTATAGTAACCGTCACCCTTGTGCTTTCCTCTGTATTGAACTGCAAAATCATACATTGCCTCTGCAACAGTTAAGCAACGCTCTGCATATTCAGGATCTTCATCCTTGAAATTCATATAGGATGTAGCAAGTGCAGTAGCTGTACTTGCACAAACATCACTACCTGGTGAATCATAAGTTGCGAAATCGGCTGGTCTTGTCCTTTGATATTCTTCAGGATATAGTTCAGGTGGACCCCAGTAACAATGGTCAACATCACCTTCACCTACCATGTAACAAAATGCAATTAATTTACCATTTTCATCTAAATAAGAGCAACGTAAAAATGTATCAGTAAAATACCTTAAAATTTCTATCATATGCTCTTCTTCCCCAATTGCTTTAAAGGCTTCTCTGAATTCATTAAAGCCCCATCCTAATGTAGCCGCACTATAACTCTGAGGAAGACCAAATCTAACATGATCTCCTGCATCATGAAAACCGCCATGTACATCTACAAGTCCATCTCCGTCTGGGTCAATAATGTCTCTGTACTTTGCTAAAAATTCCTTAGAAAGTGATGTGTATTCAAGTGGAATTGCCGCATCACCTTCATGGCAAGAGCCTCTCCATTCAAGTCTTCCGCCCTTGTCATAGCCTGCTTCCTCACCACATTTTTCTGCATCATAGAAATAAAGTGACTTTTGTAGTCCTTCCGCGAAATTGAAATAATCATATGCTTCCCAGTTCTCAGCTGGTTCAAAAGTTGCTGGTGGTGCTTCTGCTAATACATCGGCAGATACAAAAAACTGTCCTGCAATTACAGCAGCAGCTAAGAATACTGATAGTATACTTTTACTTATACTACGCTTTATCCCTTTGTGAACACTATGCATTTTTTTAACCTCCCCCAAAATATCTTATATTAAATTTGTATTTAAAATGTAAATCATATTTAACAGCCGCATATGCGACGTTAGGGCAACCCCCTCAAATACTGTTTAATAGACAATACCGCAGTAAAACTCTTGTCTGCTAAAGCTACAAGCAAAACCATTAGCAGACAAGAATTATTTTAGATAAGATAATTAATTAGAACCTACAGGCAACTTAATTGTGCCAAGTAAATAAAGCTTTAAATTTGCAAAGTCTATTGCATTTATTTCTCCGTCCTTATTTACATCTGCATTTTTTAACTCTATTCCCTCTTGTTCGTTATTTAAGAGGTATTTCTTTAATAGAGCAAAGTCTATTGAATCTACTTGTTTATCATTATTCAAATCTCCATACAGGATATTATCCTCTGTTCCCCCACCAGGTTCATTTCCATAGACTTTAACTCCGTTTTTATATATTGCAATGTTATCTGTCTTAATATATTTATCTGTTAAATCTGCTGTAGAAAGGTCATTTGTTGAATCCCAAAGCTTACTTTCGTAATTATAAATACAGAATTGCACATAAGTTCTTGCATATAAAGCATCATCTGGGAAAGTTATTTCCACGTAATAGATATTCTTCTCTTTATCATATGGCTGAATTGAAGATATCGTTGCTTTAGCAGGAGAATAATATACTTTTGTTGTAAACTTAGCAGGATTAATCCCTTCAGCAGCAAATTCTGATAAATCAACAAAGAACTTAACTGATAAGTCTTTCTCATATTGTGGAGGTGATGTTACTATGTTGTATAAATTAAGGTCAACAGTGACACCCTCATTATTTGTTTTATAAAGTTGAGCTTCTGTATAGTATTGTGTTGGCTCACCTTCAATACCAGGAGTAGGTTCAGGCTGCTGGTCTTTACCAAAGTATTTTGACATACCTGCCATTGCACCAACAAAACCTGCGTTATAATCTAAGCCTGTTTCAGAATAAACATACTCATTTACATTGTCATGATATTCATCCTGCATGTCGGCTCCACCTACAAGTGCACCATATAAGATATGTCTTTCAGGCAATTCCTTCTTTTCATCTGCAGGAGGTCCTTCGAGAACTCCACTAGCTGCTCTGTGGTGAGGCCATTTAGGATAATTATCACCAAAACCAACCACATAAGACATATTGTTAGGATTGTCTCCTAGAATATAATCTATTTGATTCTTTGCAAAATCAAGACACTTCTGATCACCAAAATATTTATAATATACAAGCTGAACCATACTCTCCGCTGCTGGATATTTGCAAACACCCCAACTATCAAGGTATTTTAATCCACCTGGAGTAGTTTGTAGTCTACTTTGCCAGTAATCAATATGGTCATCAGCAATAGACTTGTATAATGGATTAGGTGAAAGTGTTGCAAGCTTTGTAAATACTCCTGTTAAAACATAATCCCAGCACTGTGTCCAATTGTCATTAAAGGAATTACCATTAGCGATTCCTTTTTCAGCCATTAACTTGTCTACATCATCCATATACTTACTATCATTTGTAGCTACATAAAGCCAAATTGCTCCCCACATAAGTTCATCAAGATATGTTCTTGGCAAATAATAGCTTTGTCCTTTACTGTCTCCTCTGTACTTCATACCGAAATCATAAAGGTCTTTTGCATAAGTTAAGCATTTCTGTGAATATTCAGGATCCCTATCATTGTAATTCAAATACATAAGTGCTAATGCAGCTGCTGCGTCACCCGCTACATCAGAGCCAGGAGTTTCAGGTGTTGCAACGTAGTATGCAGGTCTGTCATATGTTTGTAGCTCAGGTGGTCCCCAATATTGGTGATCCACATCACCATCACCTAGCTGATAGTAAAAGGTAGTTTTGTTAGGGAAGCATTTTATAAAGTAATCGCAAAAATGCTTCAAAATATTCAGCATATACTCATCCTGACCCTTTTCTATGAAAACATCTGAGAATTCATAGTAAGCCCATGCAAGTGTAGATGCTGATGCACATTGAGGCAGTCCAAACTTTACATGGTCTCCGCAGTCATGGAAGCCTCCAGTCAAGTCAAGCCCTACATCTTTTCCATCTTCAACATGACATGGTCCACGCCATTTTATCCTGTTGTTCCCCGCATCTGGTCCGCACCAATTTGCTTCGTAAAACAAAATTGATTTAGCAAATGCATCAACATAGTTAAAATTGTTTTCCTTTTCAGCAGCTATGGCTGATAGAGGAAACATACTTGCCATAAAAGCAGCAAGCAGAACAAAAACATAAATCCTTTTTCCTTTCATTTTCTTACCCCCTAAAAATTTTTTAGCTATTATGCCTTTATAACTTTATTTTACTACTCATTTCATACTTTGTAATTATATTTCAGCTTTCTCACTTCATACTTGATTTTTGTGGTTATACTATAACCATCTAATCAATTGCTATAAATATTTCACTAACCTAGAGACATGTTTCGCTATACATGCTTCTTGTTTTAGCCCTTCCAACCTTTATGTACTATCAAATTAAAATGCCCTCAACTTATAAACCTTTTTTATAAAGCTTAGCAATTGAGAGCATTCCCCATTATAATATATTCGTTATGATTACTTTATTTCTGTCGGTTAATTTAATTTTGAATTCTTGTCCGTAACAGCTTTTGAATTCTTGTCCATAACTGCTATAAATTCCTTTTTCATGTCATACAAGAAATAAACAAATGGTACCAACCTATTTATCGGACTATTTTCAGGTTGCGCCTCTGATATTAAGGCTACAATCTCATCCTTAAACTCTTTGTATACTTCAGAACCATAGGATTTACTTTTTGCTAGCCCCGAAATAAGCATAATCTTTAAAACAACATTTTCTGGTGAAGTAAGAGCTAAATTTAAATACCAATTCAGGATATTTCTTTCACCCCATAGACTTTCAAGCTTTACAACCTTATTATCAACAAGTGATTGCATTAAGGCTTGTCCTAATGCACCTAAGTAGTTGTAAACTATATCTTCATCTGGCACATTGTAATAATCAGCTTCTACAGGATGAATGTCGCCTATTTCCGCTATTTTTGAAATTATGCTATCGAGAGAATTAATGAATTCTGCATTTTTTCCCTCTTTGACTAATTTTATATCAAAGGTCTGAATTGATTGATTTTTACTTTCAAACAAAATCACCTTTATTTCATACTCATTTCCATTTTCTGCTATACTACCAGTTACCAATAGGTCCAAATCATTAGTACGAGCTAAATCTGTAAGGGCTTTAGTATCATACTCTGTTTTCATTACAACAGGGCCCACATCCTTTGCAATTGGAAGTAGAAACCTTGTTTCTGTATTATAATTAAATAATACTATCTCCTGCAATAATATCGGCAAACTCCTGGTCATTCTTCCCGAATCATCTTCTGGCTGCAATTCTGTTACCTTTTCAGTTTTATTTGTTAAGTCAACAAACGATAAAAAGCCTATAGCTCCTTTTTTCAATTCCTTTGGCAAAAGCCATTCTGGAGACTTTAAGCCATAATACCATATTGGCTTGTCAGTCATGACAAGTTCATATTCTATTTTTTCAGGAACAGCCTCATTTTTCAGTTTTCCTTTTTTAATTATGTCAAAATCCTTTGAAAGCTTGCTCAAAAAAGCTTTAACATCAGCTCTTTCAAGTTTCATAAGTTTATTTATAAGCTTTTGGCCTTCAATATGATTTCCTGTTTGAAGATATGCATGAAGTATATTAAGACCTGCCATAATATCATGCTTTTCAGCATCATACAGCGGAGCAACTATATCTATAATTTCGTTAATATATCCGTTGTTACCCAAATCTCCCGAGATAATGAATAATACAGGCAATTCATCCAGTGCTGAATTTAGAACATATTCATAAATAGGCTTTGCGCTCTCTAAATCCTTTTGTTCAAGATAGTACCTTGCTAAATAAAGCTGTGGAAGCCAGCTGCCTTTTATTGCTGTAGCTCTTTTAAGTAAATCGATTAGGTTATATTCTCCTCCAGTCTCTTTATCTAAAACTATCCACCACTGAAGAGTATATTCTTGATTGGGATCTAGACACATGCTCTCCCATACTATTTCCAGAGCTCTTTCCTTGTCATCTCTGGAATAATAAACTCTTGCAAGGTTTGTCAATATTAATGCTGATTTCCCAAACAATTTGATATATTCATTTAATGTTTTTTCAGCTTCACCTAATAGCTCATTAGCCATAAAAGCTATTGCAAGAGTTGTATACCCTCGCTCTTTAATTTCATCTATATGTACAAGGTGTTTTGCAGCATCAAGAGCCTCTTTATTAAATTCATCCTTTAATGCTAAAAGGATGTCGTTATACAATGCATCAGCTGTGTTCCAATGATTTTTAAACTGATTAGGAAGGATTGTTTTCTTCATTTCTTCTCTTGGTATTAATACCTTTTGCCCTTGTTCATCAAAACACTCGACAAAATCTTTTCCTTCAGGTTGTTTTTCCTCCGTTTGGTTCTCTTTAGACTGAGTCTCTTCAGTCTGAATTTCCTGAATTTCTTCAATCTTCTCCAGCTCAGGTTTTTCTTTTTCCTCTTTTTTTTCAACCTTTACATTATTTTTGTTCTTAGATAAAAATTCATTAAAAAACCCCATTTGCTACTACCCCCTGTTTTCATTTTAAGAAAAAACTCTTACCTTACATTATTTTACCATAATTAAGTATATCTCGTCATTAAGTATTAAAATAAAATAAAAATAGACAGACTTTTTTAATGAATTGTATAAAGCTTAGCTTAATGCCGTTATAAAGGATGCTGGCTTGAATGTTGTATTATGAAAAAACAGTGCTATAATTTTGCTATTAGCTTATACTTGTACGCGAGTACAACTTAGATAAATGGGTTACTTGGTTAAAGATATTTGTATGAATTTGTGGGTGAAGAATAGTTGATTATGCTGTAAAACTTACATGACGTAGGTTTTAGCGAAACAATGAAGCATGGATGCCGAATGTGAGCGACGGTATAATTAACTATAATGAACCTATACAAATTCAACAAATATCTTGGGAGTACTCCATTTAGATAAGTTTGTACGGAAGTACAGGTAAAACAGTACCATATTTTATGCCACAAGGTTCATAAAATAATTAGTACAAAGCGTTAATTCAATATAACTTCAATAGAACAATTCAGAGGTACAAATATGGATGAACAATATTATGAAAAACTTTTAAAAATTAAAACTACAGGAGAGCAAAAAAATTTCAATGAATCAATTCACTATCACAGATATGAGCCAACTTCTTATGCCGCATTAGAAGCATTATCTAGTACATATGGCTTTTCATCTGAGGACAGCATAGTTGACTTTGGCTGCGGAAAGGGAAGGCTAAACTTTTATATAAATTACTTTTTTGATTCTTCTGTTACAGGGGTAGAGATGAATAATTTCTTCTATAAGCAGGCTGTTGATAATAATAAAAGCTACCTTCAGATATATAAAAATAAAAAAGACAAAATTAATTTTTCAAATTGCTTTGCGGAAAAGTATAATATAAATTCAAAGGATAATAAATTTTACTTTTTTAATCCTTTCTCTATGCAAATATTTTCAAAGGTAATTAAGAACATACTGGCTTCAGTTGAAGAAAATAAAAGAGCTGTAGATGTTATTCTTTATTACCGTTCAAATGATTATATTTATTTATTGGATACAAACTCCAATTTTGTACTTATTAATGAGATAAAAGTTCCACATTTATATGACAATGACCCTCGTCATAAGTTTCTAGTGTATAGGGCAGAAAATTATATGTAAAAAGAAATCCTTCAAAAACTAACTCATATTATATCAAAGTAGTTATATTTTATGTTTTAATTTGACCCATTGTTTATTGTGGTCAATATAATTTCAGCTTAAATATTACTTTGATTTACATGCAAAAAGGTCAGATGGGATTTCCGAAACAATGCTGCCATCTGACCCTTACATATTTATTATTTTATGGTTTAACAACAACCTTGACTATTTTTTCACCGCGATTTTCAAATAGCTCTACCGCTTCTACGACATTATCTAAGCTCATTCTGTGAGTTATTAAGGGTCTTAAATCAATTTGACCTGATTGAACAAGATTAATTAATCTTTTCATATACCCTACATATGCAAGTCCCATATTTATATTAACATTTTTCATAAATATTTGTGATAAAGGCAATGTGATATCTGTGCCAGTAATTCCAACAAGTGACACATTTCCATTTATCTTTACACATTTTACTGCTTGCTGTATAGCAGCTTCTGAGCCTGATGCATCTATTGCAACATCAGCCCCTCTCCCATTAGTCAGCTTCATTATTTCTGCTACAACATCATCCTCTATTGAGCTTAAAATATGAGTAGCTCCTAAATTCGCTGCCATATCCATTCTGAATTTATCTTTTCTTCCAATAGCAATAATTTTGAAGGGAGTAAATAGCTTTGCTGCTACAACAGCGCATAAGCCGACAGGCCCAGCACCGAAAACAACAACTGAATCACCAGGATTTACTTTTCCACGAACAACTGCAGTATAACCTGTAGTTAAAATATCTGATACAAAAATTACTTGTTCGTCTTCTAGTGTATCAGGAACATGCACTAGACAGGAATCAGCAAAAGGGACTCTAATATACTCTGCATGAGTTCCTGATAAATTACCCATTTCAAGACCCGCACCATGAATACCACTATTTATACAATGCGAAATATTTCCATTAATACAGTTCTCACAAGATCCGCAAAATGGAGCAGGTGGTCCAATTACTCTGTCACCGGGTTTAAAATTCTTCACAAGGCTGCCTGTCTGTTCAACTATTCCAACATATTCATGCCCCAAAACATATCCTGGAGTTGTTGGAATCATACCATGTATCAAGTGCAAATCACTTCCGCAAATAGTTGTAAGCGTGATTTTTACTATAACATCAGTATCCTTTAGTAAACATGGTTTTTCTACACTTTTTAACTCATACTTGTGTAACTGTGGGAAATATAACCCTTTCATGCTACCTCACATCCTCACCTTAAAATTAATTGCTAGATAATAAGTTCCGCATTTGTTCATTCGCCATTTTATTACTTATTACGTCATTTTTAGTAATATTCTACCATGATTTTACTATTTTTGCAATCTATTTATTTTTTTTATTTTAGCTATAGTTTCATGAACTAAACAAATATTAGAAAAAATATAGCCTGCCGTTAAAAAATTATCGTTTGTAACGGCAGGCTGTATCAATATTTATAATATAACACTGTAGATTATGTAGTATTTACCTTCCCCACTTGATGATTGCTGCTATGTGGTTTTCTCCTGCTCCTGATGATGCAATAAGAAGATTGCTTCCATCCTTCAACATTCCTTTGCTTACTGCGTCAGAAAGGTTGACTGGAATTGTTGCAGAAGCAATATTACCATACTTATTAAATGTCTGATGAGAATTTTCCGGCGCAATGCCTATCGAATCTCTCCATGCATTATGAGCCCAATGACATGGCTGATGAGATAGAAACAAGTCAATATCCTCTGCACTTAATTGGGATTTCTCCAACAATCTGTCCAGTATAAATTTCATATGCTCAACAGACCCTTTTCCAATTTCTCTTATCAGATCTTTATCAAAAGTCAACAAAGGTTTTTCAAGAGATGGCATAAAGTGCCTACGGTTATAAGCTACTGGTTGTCTCAATTGTAAGGTGAATCCCTTATGATACTCACCATGAGAATTACAGTAAGATGCAATATAACCTCTGCCCTGTGTTACGGGACCAATAACTGCTGCTCCTGCTGCATCTCCAAGATAGCAGCATTGATAATCACTATAATCTATCATATGGGAGCAAAATGCAGATGTTATAATTAGTATTTTTTTAAATTCTCCTGTAGCTATTAAGTTTGAAGCTGTGACAACCATTGTAACAAAGCTTGAACAGCAAGTATCTACTGTCCATGCGCCAGCATTTCTTAAACCCAATTTGTGCTGTACTATACATGCATTGCCTGGAAGAATTTCATCTTGTGACATAGACTGAACCATAACTAAATCAATTTCATCCGCTGATACACCTGCAGCTTCCATCGCCTTCTTACCTGCTTCAGCTTCTGCATCAGATGGAAGCATATCCTCTGGGAAAATCCTTCTTTCTTCAATGTTTTCAAAAGGATTTTTGCCTTCCTTAAGCTCTAAAAACTTAATGTTGTTCCAAAAATCATTTTTTCTAACCTCCTGAGGTATAACTGATGCTACTCCTAGCATCCCTGCTGATATAAATGTTCTGTTCATTCCTGACCTCCTAATATAACATGATTAAGTAAAATTAAATTATTATGGTTAAATATACATTTTCTATTGATATATCAATGTTTAGTATATTATGTCATAATTATACAATTATACCTCACTCTCTTTGAGGAATTTGTAATAATTTGTCGTTTGCTATACCATTAAATCAGAATAGATAATTTCACGTAATAAACATATGAATTTTGAAATAAAATGGCTTATGCTAAAATTTCAGACATATAATTCTACACACCTTACAGACAAACAAAGAGCCAATCCCCTGTTAAAGCGACTGGCCCTTCAATAAAAATTTTCAATTTACTGTTCTACACAACTATTAACATAGAACCTAATATAAAACCCAATCTTAAGAATCTAAGTTATTGGTATAAACTTCAACATACTCTATGAATTGATTAACAGATAAAGGCTTAGAATATATAAAGCCCTGTACCACATCACACCCTATTTCTCTTAAAAAGTTGACTTTTTCACAGTCTTCAATACCTTCAGCAACAATCTTCATTCCTAAGCCCTTAGCCATTGTAACCACACTTGTTATTACAGAATAATCACGCTGCTTGTTATTTGATTCCTTAAAAAACAGTCTGTCCATCTTAATTACATCTACAGGTAATTCTTTAAGTAGGTTCAATGATGAACTCCCAGCTCCAAAATCATCTAATGCACATGAGAAACCGCTTTTCTGTAGTTTTTCCATTATATTTTTAAAGGTATCATAATCTTCAAATACAGCACTTTCAGTGAATTCAATTTCAATTGCTCCATCAGGAATGTTATATTTATTTTTAATAGATATATAATATTCAATAAAGTCGTCATATTCTAAATCTATTTTTGAGACATTAACAGCAATCCTTATATTCTTGCACCAATCTTCCTCAATATACTTACTGATAAATCTACAAGTAAGCTCCATAATATGACGATCCAATTTAGCAATAAATCCATTCTTCTCAAAAGCCGGAATAAATGTTCCAGGGTAAATAATAGTTCCATCTGATTTAATCCATCTCACAAGGGCTTCCGCACTTAACACTCTATCCTTCATCTGTATATAATGCTGTGGCTGCAAGTAAATTTGAAATTCATTTTTCTCAATTGCTTCTTCAAAGGATCGGATAATTTCTGTTTCCTCAATGAATTTGTCGCGCATTTTTTCATCATAGATAA
>JAEWZA010000302.1 GCA_023395575.1 Bacillota bacterium | reverse complement strand
CTATTGCATTGAAGCCATTTGCACTGCAGGCAATAGTTGTTGTGAAAATGACAGCACACAAAAACTTGCATATTTTATTTTTCAACATAAGCTCTCCCCCACATAAAATATTTTTTACAATATCCATATATCTTTCATACTTCAAGTATTTTGATTTAACTCAACAAGTCTCCCATACCCATAATTCAACGGTCAAAGTTGAGTTTATAATTTGTTTAGGACTTCTTAAAACTACCTCCACTTTTCAAAAAGAATAGTGGAGGTAGCTGCTTAATTCTCAAATCTTCAAACGGTAATTAATTTTAGTATTTATTTAACCCCACTTGCTAATGGAATATTTAACTTCTTTACTTCTTGTGCAATGATTTTAGCTATAGCATCTGCACCTGCTTCTGTAAAATGAGTATAATCAGTGCCATTTGAAGAAACTAAATACAATTTATATGTCGCATCATACCCAATAGAAGTGTAATAGTTTAAGCTAAGAGTCATCAAATCAATTAATAGCACATTTTCCTCGCTTGCTACTTGTTTCATGGCAGTGCAATAATCAGGAAAATCGTTTTTAAAAGCATTATTTGAATAATTAAGTCTTGCAACTGGAGTTATTAATACAGGAATTGCACCTTTTGCTCTTGCACCATCAACATATTTCTTTAGATATTCTTTATAGGTTGTAAATGGTGCTGCATAACGGTCGGGATTACTTATGGTTGCATCGTTATGACCAAATTGAACAAATAAATAATCATTTGGTTTAATAACACTCAAAATGCTATCTAATCTTCCTTGTTCTACAAAGTTTTTTGAGCTTCTTCCTCCTATTGCATGGTTTGAAAAGGTAATATTAGAATTAAAGTATTTCCCAATCATTTGACCCCATCCAGCCTGTGGATAGTAGGATGCATTATAAGTCATTACTGTAGAATCACCGCAAAGATACACTGTTGCTCCTGTAAAGGGCTTTGTTGTTGGAACAGTAGTATTTGTTATCTCCAAGTAATCAACATTTGGACCTCCTGTGTCGGTAATTGAAGAAGCTCTAATAGTATTGATGCCGGCTACAAGATTTGCAGTTAATACAACCTCCTGCCATGTTGTCCAGTTTCCTGTAGAGACAAAGCTAGTACTGCTGCTAACTGTATTTCCATTGACTTTTATCTCCATTGGGCGGTCAGCAGTAGTACCATTTGCATATCTAAATTTTAGTGTCTGCAAGCCTGCCTTTTCTGCATTTACAGTCCATTCAACATAGCTTGTTGTATCATTGTTATAATTAGCATAGCCTTCTCCAGTAAAGCCACCGTTGATTGTTTCTTTGATACCATTAAATATGTATGCATCTTCTGCCTGAAATATTGTTGAAGGTGTTGTATTTTCTTCCTCTACAGGGAATTCAGTAATTGCTCCTAACAGATATTTTTTCATCAATGCAAAATCAATTGCATTGATATCGCCATCTGCATTTAAATCTGCATTTTCTTCAGAAATATTTTCAGTAGAGTCAAGCAGGTACTTTTTAAGCAATGCAAAGTCTATGGCATCTATGCTGCCGTCACCATTTATATCTCCTTTAACAGGTTTATCTATAATCACTACATTATTAGGAGTATAAATATTTGGTGTTGGAGGTTCTTTCATTCCACTGCCAATGAAAAAGCCTGTATGTGGAGGCTGATTATATGCAGTATTCTGCCATGCTATTCCCAACCTGTAAATAGGATCATGCATCAGTGTATAAATTCTGCGATTTGTAATATCTGTAGTAGTATATATACGTAAAGCTTTGTTATCACTTGTTGCGAATATAACTTCCTCTCTCCAGTCACCCAAAATATCTGCCTGTAAGCAAGGAGTAGCTTTTGTTCCATTTATGGAAACACATCCACTAGCTGAAAGCAATGTTCCCACATTATACTTTGAAACTGTAGTACCATCTAAAAGCTCACGGAGTTCGTCTCCATCCCACCATATTGCGAAATTCGTTGGACCAGGATTAGCACCAAGATTACTACCTGTAGCACTATATAATACCGATCCAGATGCCCACATTTCTTCACCAGGAGAAGAAGCAACTATATCAGCTGTTACAGCTCTTCCGCAATCTTTTGTATAATTGTATCTGAATATTTGTTTACCTGTTTTTGCATCTAATAATACAGCACCTTGTGATCCTTCCAAAGCTGTCCACACTTCTAAGCCTTCTCTGTTGGGATCCAAATCACCAAAGTGCATTGCGTCTCCATGTCCTAATCCTGTAGTCCATAAACCATTACCATTATGGTCGATGGCAGATGTACCATTTAGTATTTCATCACAGCCGTCATTGTCAACATCTCCTACGCTGAGATTGTGATTGCCTTGTCCTGCGAATGCTGCATTACCACTGTTATTGCTGTCAAATACCCATCTTTGTGTAAGCTTTCCATCTTTAAAATCATATGCAGCTGCTACCATTCTTGTGTAATATCCACGCATCATTACAAGACTTGGATGTACTCCATCAAGATAAGCAATACATGCTCTAAAACGGTCTACACGGTTTCCATAATTATCACCCCAACTGGAAACAGTGCCTCTTGGAGGATTATAGTTAACAGTTGAAAGAGCCGCGCCATTTTCTCCACTAAATACAGTAAGATATTCTGGCCCTGACAATATGTATCCGTTAGCATCCACATAATTTGCATTTCTATCTCCGATATATGTACCCTTACCATCCATAGTACCGTCGGCAGTTTTACATGCAACCTCAGCCTTTCCATTACCATCAAGATCATATACCATGAATTGAGTATAATGGGCACCTCCACGAATATTCTTGCCTAAGTTTATTGTCCACAATTTGTTACCATTAAGCCTATAGCCCTCAAGATAAACAGGATCAGTAACCCCTGCATTTGCATTATCATTTGTTGCTCTTTCCCATTTGACTACAATATCATACTCTCCATCTCCATCTAAATCACCTGTACTGCAATCTCCTGCAATATATCCACTTTGAGGTGGATTGATAGGAACCTGAAGATAATTCTGTCCCCATACACTTGCAGACTTTGATGCAGCCTGTTCTTTCTCATTAAGAATTGCTTTAACAGTATAGGTTGAGCTGGTAGTACCACTTGCATCAAGATAGTTTGTACTGTTGGTAATTGGTGATGAATTTACTTTTGTTCCGTTACGGTACAAATTATAAGCAACACTCGATGGCTCTGTTCCGAACATTCTCCAACTTACAAATACACCGTTGCTGACCTTTACAGCTACGACACCTCTATCCAAATCCTCCATCTGACGTTGCTGAGTTGCTGCTATTACAGGTTGCTGCTGAATTGGCATAAAGCACAAACCAATTTGCAAGCTTAAAAGAAATGCAACTACTTTTTTAAACATACTTCTCCCCCCTGAATTATCTTAATTTACTTATTCAATTTTTTAGACTAATTTAGTGGCTGAACCCAATAATTAATGTTTACCTACACAGAACTTCCATTTCTAAATTTAGTCTTTTCAGCCCTTCTGCGACAACTGAATATATGCTTATTAGGCACTTTGTCCATAATAAAGTAGAAAGGTTGTTTGTTACCTTTTGTATTCGGTATTCTGCTTCTTATTTTAGTTTTTAGCTTTTGTAATTATGAATTTTTTTAAGACATTAATTTTATCTTTTGTCGACATTATTTTTTTGCTTTTTCAAACACTCTTCCACATTGTTGCATAAAAAATTTAATTTTCCAATTTAATAATACACTATATTCAGACAGTGGTCAATCACAATGGCTTAGAGGGTTTTGAGTTCTAACCGAGCTTCGCAAATAGATATATTGCACTCGCGTACTATTTCTTGTAATAAGACATCGATACAGAAAATGTTTTGCAACAGTTCCTTCAGCCAAAAAACTTAGAGCTTGCTGACCAACTTTAATCATATATGAATACTGATTTTGTGGTACTTTAACACAAATATTTATGTATCCGTATCAAGCTTTTTTCATGCAACTATTTCCAACCTGACTTTTGAATGAAAAGTTAATCAATGCTTAAATTTGCTAATGTCGTTTGCCAAGTAAACCTACATATTTTATTAACTATTCATTTTATAAATTTGAGCACTTACAATATATACTTTATAAGTTAATTAAATGTTCTGTATATTATATTGTCAATAGCTTAATAGTAA
>JAEWZA010000301.1 GCA_023395575.1 Bacillota bacterium | reverse complement strand
TGTATGCTTTTAAAACATCGCGTACCTCCACGATTTGATTATAAAATTTTAGCACCCAAATGGGGCGTGGGAGGTTAGCAACAAAAAAATGTGGTTGTATGCTTTTAAAACATCGCGTACCTCCACGATATCATTACAAAATTATAATGCCCAAATGGGGCGTGGGAGGTTAGCAACAAAAAAAAGGTGGTTGTATGCTTTTAAAACATTGCGTACCTCCACGATATCATTACAAAATTATAATGCCCAAATGGGGCGTGGGAGGTTAGTATGGCGACAGCAAGAATTACGCTTAACAAGGACTACACCATAGGTGAAGTGGACAAAAGAATATATGGATCATTTATTGAGCATTTAGGCAGAGCGGTTTATGGTGGAATATATGAACCAGAACATCCTTCGGCTGATAAATTTGGATTCCGCCGGGATGTTGCAGATATGATAAAAGAGCTACAAGTACCTATTATACGTTACCCAGGCGGGAATTTTGTTTCAGGCTATAATTGGGAAGATGGAGTTGGGCCAATTAATAATAGACCTAGACGCACAGAACTAGCATGGGCTACAATTGAAACAAATGCTGTTGGTACAAATGAGTTCTGTCAGTGGGCAAAAGAGGTTGGATCAGATGTTATGATGGCAGTTAATCTGGGAACGAGAGGAGCAGATGCTGCTAAAAATTTACTAGAATACTGTAATCATCCAGAGGGAACATACTGGAGTGATTTAAGAAAGTCACATGGATTTACTCAGCCCCATAATATAAAGACATGGTGTCTTGGGAATGAAATGGATGGATCATGGCAAATAGGTGCTAAGACAGCTGAGGAATACGGAAGAATAGCATGTGAAACTGCAAAAATGATGAAATTGCTAGATCCTACAATTGAGTTAGTAGCCTGCGGTAGTTCGGGAAGCGGTATGCCTACCTTTGGACAGTGGGAGGCCACAGTGCTTGAGCACACTTATGATCATGTTGATTATATTTCTTTGCATACTTACTATGGTAATCAAAATAATGATATTAAGAACTTCCTTGCAAGGTCTTTGGACATGGAGGAGTTTATAAAGTCAGTGGTAGCAACCTGTGATTATGTAAAAGCTAAAAAGCGTTCAAAGAAGAAAATAAACCTTTCTTTTGATGAGTGGAATGTATGGTTTCATTCTAATGAATCGGACAAAAAATTAGATAGATGGACAATAGCGCCACCTCAGCTTGAGGATGTATATACTTTTGAAGATGCTCTTTTAGTTGGGAGCATGCTCATAACTCTTCTGAAAAATGCTGACAGAGTTAAAATGGCATGCCTTGCGCAGTTGGTTAATGTTATTGCTCCAATTATGACTGAAAATGGTGGTAGTGCTTGGAAGCAGACAATATTTTATCCATACCTTCATACTTCTATTTATGGAAGGGGAACAGTTTTAAACTCAATTGTGAACTCACCTAAATATGACAGTAAGGATTTCACAGATGTCCCATGCATAGACACTGTGGCTGTTATTAGTGATGATAATAAAGAAATAACAATATTTGTTGTTAACAAAGACACAGAGAATAGTATAAATATTGAAATAGAACTTAATGGATTTGGAAAGTTTGAAGTGGTTGAGCATATAATATTAGAAAATAGTGATATTAAAGCTACAAATACAAAGCAGAATCCTAACAATGTTGTTCCAAAAAGTAATGGAAATGCTGCTATGGAAGATGGAAGTGTTAAGGCAACAATAAAGAATTTATCCTGGAATGTTATAAGACTGAAGGGGAATGAATAAAAGTGTTAGAGCTTTATGTGATAATTGTATAACGTTATATAAGTAATTGCTGTTGAAACCTTAAGAAAATTGTAAAATGATTTTTCTTAAGGTTTCGTAGTTTTTTTGGTATACTTTTTAAGTGGTTGCTATAGAGTCTAATTTAAATCTGAAAAACAAATCCGAATTCATATATGGGGGGCTAAATGAAACATATCTTCATTATTAATCCAAAAGCTGGAAAAGGAAAGGCTACTGAGCTGATACCATTTATTTATGAGTTTTTCAAGGATAAATCTGAAGAATTCATTATACGACTTACAGAATACCCAGGACATGCAACTGAGATTGCAAAGGAATATTCCGTTTCTGGTGATTGCAGAATTTATTCTGTAGGAGGGGACGGTACTGTAAATGAGGTAGTAAACGGAATAGCAGGTACCCAGTCATCCTTGGGGGTTATACCTGCTGGTTCAGGAAATGACTTTATTCGGAGCATAGCTAATCCATCTGATATACAGGCTGATATACGGGATATTACCATTAGAACAATTAATGGAGAGGACAAATACATTGACTTAGCTAAGGTTAACGATAAATATTTCATTAATATATCTTCCATTGGGTTTGATGCAGATGTGGTTTTTAATGCCGACAAATTTAAAAAAGTTCCAGGAATTACAGGCAGTATGGCATACGTAATTTCGATTATTTATACAGTTCTCAGAAAGAAAATCAGTAAAGTAAAGCTGCGTATAGATGACAGAGAAATGAAACTTAACCTACTTCTTGCAGCTATCGCAAACGGCAGATTTTATGGTGGAGGTATGCTTGCAGCACCAGAGGCAAAAATTGATGATGGACTATTTGATATTTGTTTAGTGGGTGAGGCAAGTCGATTTATGATTTTGAGGTTATTTCCCATGTATATTAAAGGACAACATGGAAAACTAGCTGAAGTGGAGTTTTTGAGGGGGAAAAAAATACTAATAGAAAGTGAAGAAGAACTTAGTTTAAACATAGACGGTGAGATATTCTCCTCTAGCAAAATAGATTTTGAAATAATTGAAAAGGGAATAAAGGTCATTGTTCCAGTTATTTAACTAGATGTGCTTGAAATGCTTAGAAAGGTGGTAAAAATTTTTGGAAACTACTACCTTAATTTCTTAATTTGCTAGTCAGAAACTTTTAAGTCGATGAAGCAAACACTTTTTCTATTGCGAAGTAGCTACTATTTTAAGAATAAAAAACCAGCTGTAAAAATATTATTCTCATGGGTGAATACAGCAGTTCCGTTATATTTTTTTATAACGGAAAGAATAGACTTCGTTCCGAAACCATGACCTTCCTTTTTCGAAATTGGGATATTATTTTTGTCAAAGAGTACAGTTCCAGTAAAGTAATTTTCAACAAAAATTACCAACTGATTTTTCTCATATCTGGATTTTATTTTAATTATTCGTTTCTCTTCTGGCTGAGATAGGCTGGCATTTACTGCATTGTCCAGTACGTTAGCAAATAAAATGGCAATATCATTTTCATTAAAAGGTAAATCCTTTGGCAAAGCTATTTCATACTCCAGCTTAGTCTGTGAAGAGATAGCCTTATGAGCATAGATAGAAATTGCAGAATTGATAATTTGATTTTTACAGAATTTTTTAGAGCCAATAGGTAATAATTCGATATTGAGTTTTTTTAGTATTTCAAGAGCTTTATCATTTTCATTTTCTGAAATACAAGAAAAAAGCATTTGTGTATGATGTCTTATATCATGTCGTAGAATTTTAAGTTTTTCTTCCTCTTTTTCAATCAAATAAGCACTGTCAGAAATTGATTTGATTTGCATATTCAAAAACTCATTTTCATTTTTTACTCTGATTTTTTCATCTATTTCTTTAAAATCAATATTGATACATTTCCAGGACGCAATTACAGTTATGGTCATGAATAATCTCGCTAAAAATTGCTGCCATGTGGAAATCCAGTTATTATTCATAGTAGCAATCATATTTCCGAACAGCGTAAAACAAGGTATCAGCCAAATCCATTTCCAATAATAGTGTTTTTCTTCCCCAATTCGTAGCAAGAACGACTTATTTAAAATTTTTGAAAGGGGATAGGAGAATATAAAAAATAGTACTAAAAAGCTAAAGCTTTGAGCTTGAAATTGCACACTTATCGGCATATTTGAAAAATACATATTGGTTAACAAAGCAGCTAAAGAGTGAAGAAACAGGGAATAAATGCTTTGTACAGATAATATAAAAATATGCTTAAAAAACTGATTTGGAATCAGTATACAGTTAATGATAAAGTAGCATACACCAAAGCAGAGGATAATCAGCTTATAACTTATGGGAGTAAGTGCAAGCTTTGAAAAAATAAAAAGCAAAAAAGTAAACTGAACTATTAAAAAAGCTGCGTATGAAAGTAGTAAGTGTTTTTTTCGCTTCTTAGAAACAACGGTATGGAAAGGTATATATCTGAGGAAAACACCTGTAAGGGCAATAATGGAGACTAAGGTGCTATTTATTATAAAGTCCAATTATATTTTCCCCTTTCCTAAGAAATATTTCATATATTCATTTAGTACCATTTGTTTTTTTCTTCGACTAATCGGTATCTTCTCATTGTTTTTTAATATAAAACTGTTATCATCAAAATTATGTATGTAATCCAAATTTACAATAAGATTTCTATAACATTCAAAGAAACGATTATCTTTTAATAATTCCATTGAATAATCTGAATACTTTCCTGGCAATTCAAGAGATTTTTCTAAAAGATGAAAATATAGCCTGCCATTATTCATTTCAAAATACAAAATTTCTTTAAATGCACAGAAAGCCTCTACACCATTTAAAAAGATATTAAGACCAGAGAATTGCATAGATAAATGTTTCATAATGTAATCCATTGCATTACAAAAAGAAAAATAGGAGTCTTTTAAAGGTTTTGTTACATAACCTTTTGCATGAACCTCATAGCTTTCGGGATAATGTTCCTCACTGCTTGTAAGAAAAACGATATGACAATTTTCATCTGACAAGGAAATTTGTCTCGCTATATCAATTCCAGTTAAGGATTTCATATATATGTCTAGAAATAAGATATCATAGACTCCTTTTATGTAAGACTCTAAAAATGCCTCGCCACAATCGTATTCATCAATATAAATCTCTATGTTTTCATATTCTTTTCTATGAATAAAGTACTCTTTAGCAAGAGAAATGGCTGATTTTCGGTCTTGGGGATTATCATCAATAACTGCAATCCTCACCTTTTGACCACCTTTATATAATAATATGTAACATAATTCTACCCAAAAAAAGTTTAAAACTCAAGACTTTGTTAACCAGAGAATACCACTCACCCTATTTTTTATACCACTTGAGAATAAATGGTTGAAAGATAAAAATTAAGTGTTACTATTAACATTGGAAAAAATAATGTATTGGTATTTTATTATGTAAACTTCATATTGGACTTTAGCTAATTTTAAAAATCATAATAAAAAAGTTTAGGAGGAAAATACATGAAAAAGAGATTATTAAGCATTTTACTGTGCTTCTGCATGGTGTTTAGCTTGCTGCCCATGCCAGTATTAGCGGCAGACCCTACAATATCCATTGGAGGAGTAGCAGTTGACAACAATGATTGGTATGCAATAACTGACACGATTGGTACAGTGACAACCCAAGGTGCAATTTCAATTAACAGTAACATACATGTTGTATTAGGCGAAGTTGACGGTACGCCTACTGCTACAGTTACACTTAAAAACGCCACTATCGAAAATTCTGAAAAGAAGCATGCTATCAACGTAGAAGGCTACGACCTAAATATTGTGCTGGAAGGTACAGCAAATCAGCTTGGTATAGATGCAACAAGTGAGTATGGTAATGCGATTTACAGCTCGACTGGAAACAAGGTGACAATCACAGGTGAGGGAGACCTTACACTAAAGGGATATTACGGCATTAGTGTCAACGGTCTAGGAGAAGTGAACATTAATACCACAGGCAATTTGAATATAGCTTCTGTCTGGCAGATGGTTCAGACCTCTGGGAGCATTACAGTAGCTGCAAAAAGCATTGAAGCGACAGGGTATTATTTTTACGGATATGCCGTATCCCTTATTGCTACAGATGGTGATATTCAATCCACTGGCAGTGGTCAATATAGTATTCAAGCAAGCGGCAATGTCACAGTTTCTGCTCCAAATGGTGCGATTTCTATTTCAGGAGTAGAATATGCTATTAAAGCCACGGATTATTCCGTCAACGTTGCTGCAAAGAATGACGTAACACTGACTGGAACAGTGCAGGGTAAGGAGATATCCATCACCTCAGAGACAGGCGACTTAACCATCAACGGTTATTATGAAGCCATTGAAAGCGCTCAAACCTCAGTTACGCTGTCTACACCATCAGGAGATATGTTTCTGAATGCCAAAAATAATTCCGACATCATCTCAGGAAGCAATAATTTCACCCTTGCCATTACAGCAGCTGGAAAGCTGGAGGCAAAGGGTCCATATGGAATAGTGAGTTACGGAGACGCAACCATCAAGGCGGATAAAGTGTCTGTAGAAAACACCTCCGATGGTTATGGCTTCAATGGCGGAGTATTGACTATCACAAGCCCTAGCGGAGGTAACTGCTCAGAGGTGTATATCTCAGGTGGAAAAGGCAACAGGGACGCTATTAATGCATATAGAGATGTGTGCATTAAGGCAGATAAGGTTGTTATTAAGGCAGCTTTCAATGCCGAACATGCTATCAACGCCTCCAGCATTATGGGAGATGTGACGGTCACTATTGGAGATACTGGATTAATTGTAGGTGCAATTTATATCAAAGGTACCAATGCTATTTCTGCAGGTATGCTACATGCAGAAAAGAACGGTAATAACGCATCTTATGGACTGAACCTGAATAAGAACACCCCGTCACAAAGTACCTACTACAGGGCTGGGGATGGCTATGTGATTTTTGTGCCTGCAGCGGGAGATGCTCCGGCCACCTTGCTTCTAAATAATGCAACAATCCAAAATCAGACTATACGTACCGATAACGCAATAGGAATGGAAAACGAAGGTATTGCACTGCCCACAGGCAACATTATCATAAAGGTAGAGGGAACAAATAGTATTACGTCTTACTATGGAGACGGCATAGGTTATTTGGGGAGTCACGTTACTCTGGCTGGTAACGGTGTCCTGAACGTAGACGGCACAGCAGGCGACATCATGTTAGATGACGGCTCCTTTTCCTTTGCTGATGGTGCTGACGTGACGCTTAACGCTGTAGTGTCGGTAATAAATGATAATATACCTCAAAACACTGATACTGTTTACGGAAATATGACAGTAAATACATATTTCAGGAGTCTTTACGGAGATGCTATAATTGCCAACGGAGCAACTGTGACCATTCCCGAGGGACAAATGCTTTGGATGGATGAAACTCATTCAATAACCATTAACGGGCAACTTATAAATAATGGTACAATAGTTCTGCCCTACAATTATACTATTGAGCAAATACAGGCGTTAAGCCTTACAGGTAATATATTATTACGTAATAGCTTAGAAAATAAATATAGAATTTATGTAGAGGGCAATATTTATGCCTATGGCGGCAAGGTGGACTATAATTTTTCTTTTAATAGTGCACCCACTGAGGTTACTTATTATGAAACAATCAACGGATATTTTATCTTTACGCCTGCGACAGACGATACACAGGCTAAGCTAACTTTGCACAATGTAGATCTTTTTGGGTATTTCACGCTACCTGATATTCCGCTAACTTTTGATTTGGAGGGCGTAAATACAATAGAGTCAATAGATGCATCTGCTTCCATAATTATTGAAGGTAACGGCAAGTTGGATGTATATGATTTCAAGAACGGCAAAGCCGAAGCTACACTTACTGTGAACAGTGGTGCAACGCTTAATACAAAGTATAATACAACTGAGAACAACATTACAACTAATACAATATACGGCAATTACATGTTGAGTGAAGATTCAAGATTTTATGTAGGACCATCCCAAAAATTAGTGTTGTTACCTGATGCAGTTTTCACGCTTAAATATGATGGGAATATAGAGTTCCATAGTGGTGCAACACTTGATGATATGACTCTTGGTGCAGGAGCATCCATTGTTAATAATACTCATATAACTCTGCCACAAGGCACAACACCAAAACAGATCGCGGCACTGCCTCTAAGCGGAAGTGGTGTGGTGAGGGTAACTACAGCGTATGATAACCATGGATACCCTGAAACATGGGATACATATACAAATGAAGGCTTACCAATTACAGTAGTAGATAGTGACGATTTAACGCTGACAGATACAGAAGTTTTAGAGTCGGATAATAAGGGTTATACTTGGAGTAAAACAGGTGAGGGCAATGATGAGGTTTGGACATTGACACTGAAAAACATCTGCATTGACGGTAGCCTGTATCTGCCTAACAAAGCAATTGTAATTAATTCCACTGCCGACAGTATCATCAACGGAAGCATTGGCACGGATAGTGGTTATGCACTTGATATTACCTTTACAGGTACTGCACCACTAACCATCGGCGGTTGGATTAGCGGAGGAATAGA
The DNA here is from genome assembly GCA_023395575.1 of Bacillota bacterium. Taxonomy (GTDB): domain Bacteria; phylum Bacillota; class Clostridia; order Acetivibrionales; family DSM-1351; genus Ruminiclostridium. The sequence continues at coordinate 8,253 of JAEWZA010000301.1, read as the reverse complement.
TGGTGATATAGTAACTGTTCAGAGCGGTGCAAAGGTAACAGTTGAAGGAGAAATATTCTTAGGTTCCAGCGGTGGTGCAAACGGTACTCTGAATGTTGCTGGAGCTGGAACAACCCTCAATGTAGCTTCTTCGATGGGCTATGCGGTTATGTGCGACAGCGTGAATGTAGAAAACGGAGCAACAATGAGTGTTAAGGCACAGGGCGAAGATAGCATTGGTGTAGAAGCCTTGACGGGTGTTAGTATTACTGGGGGCTCAACGCTTAGCGCAGGCTGTGATTACGGTGTATATATCTTTGGTAGCCAGAAGAACGGTGTTGATATTGCTGGCAAACTTACGATGGATGAAAGCAGCAAGCTGATTACAAACGGCGCAGTTGCGCCATTTTGCATAGTGGATAGAACCTCCGCAAAGCTACAGAGTGATGTTCTTGCGCTTGCAGGAATCCCAAGTGGAACAGAAATTTCATCTGTACAAGGTACCGATGATGGTTATGGCTACACTTACTGGAGCCTTGTACCAACAGGTGGCAGTCTGAAAGTATCGGATGAAAACAATGAACCTGTTACCTTGACAGGTGCAGTATCCGGACTATTAAGCTTTGTCAAAGCGGTAACTCCTGGCGGAAACCCAGGTGGAAGCTCTAGTGGCTCTATTAGTACAGTTAGCTATAAGCTAAGCTTTGAGACAAACGGCGGAACTAAAATTTCTGACCTTTATAAGGAAAATGGAACTAACATTGACCTTGTAAACTACAAGCCAACCCGTGAAGGCTATGAATTCGACGGTTGGTATTCTGATAAGGAATTAACCAAGAAGATAACCAGCATAAAGATATCAAAAGATACTACCATATTTGCCAAGTGGGTGGAAAAAGTTGTAACGATAAATAATCCTTTTACTGATGTATCTCAAAGCGCATATTATCGCGATGCGGTATTGTGGGCGGTTCAAAAGGATATCACAAGCGGCACATCTAACACTGCTTTCAGTCCTGATAAGGTTTGTTCTAGAGCGCAGATGGTAACTTTCCTATGGAAAGCAAAGGGTTCTCCAGAGCCAACCTTAGAAAATTGTCCGTTTATCGATGTTTTCAAAGACTCCTACTATTACAAGGCTGTTCTCTGGGCAGTAGAAAAGGGTATTACTAAAGGAACAACATCTACCACCTTCAGCCCTAATGATACCCTAACTCGTGGTCAAGCCGTGACATTTTTGTGGAACATGGCTGGTAAGCCTTTAGTAGACTCTGTAAATCCGTTTACCGATGCATCCAAGAACAGCTATTATTACAAGGCTATGCTGTGGGCGGTGGAAAAGGGTATCACCCATGGAACTTCCACTAAGACTTTCAGCCCTTCAGCTTTCTGTACTCGTGCTCAGATTGTGACATTCCTTTACAAGTACATGGGAAATTGATAATAAGCTTTTTACACAGGTGATTTACAACCTACTGTCTAAGTAGGAGATGGTAATAATAATTGATATTTGAAATTGCTATATTAAAAAATTAGAAGCAGATATCGGTTTAACAGAGCGTTAAATTCGATAATCTGCTTTTATTTTAACTTATTTTACGCAACTTTCCCAGTTGAACAGCGATAGACCTTTCATGTGGGAAAGTTACGTTTTTTATATAAAACAAAAGTAAAAAAAGTGTATAATTATAATATGATGATTATCCACATGAGGAAATTATAGAAGATATCGAAATTATTAGGAACGACATTAAAGGAGTACCAAATGAAAATAATTCACACTGGAGACTGGCATATTGGGAAAATAGTAAATGAGTTCAGTATGCTTGAAGAACAAAAGCATGTTTTAGAACAGCTTATTTCAATTGTCGAGAGAGAGAAGCCGGATGCCATTATAATTGCAGGTGATGTATATGATAGAAGTATACCGCCTGTAGAGGCCGTGGAATTAGTTGATGAGATTTTTAAAAGGCTGCTTCTTGATTTGAAGGTTCCTATTCTATCAATCGCGGGCAACCATGACAGTGCAGAGCGATTATCCTTTGCAAGCAGGATACTAATTAATAATGGACTGCATATCGTGGGGGGGTTCAATGGAAATATTCATTGTACCATGTTGAAGGATGAGTTTGGAGCTGTAAACTTTTATATGGTTCCATATGTTGATCCTAGAAATGTTAGACACATACTTGATGACAATAAAATATCTACCCATGATGATGCTATGAAAAAGATAATTGAATTGATTGGACAAGTTATAAAACCTAATGAGAGAAATGTCATGATTACTCATGGCTATATTACTCAGATAGGTAGACAGGCTGAGCTTATTTCTGAATCTGAAAGACCGCTGAGTATTGGTGGGACGGAATTTGTAAGCTCAGATTATTTTAATATCTTCAATTATACTGCTCTAGGGCATCTGCATGCACCACAAAAAGCCGGAGCAGAAAGTATCAGATATTCAGGTTCAATTCTTAAATATTCTTTTTCTGAAGTAAATCAGCGTAAGGGCATTAATGTAGTTGAAATCGATAAGGCAGGAAATACCAATATAACATTTAATTCCCTTGTTCCTAAAAGGGATATGAGAATTATAAAAGGACCCATTAATGAATTGATAACTCCTGAAGTATATAAAAGTGCTAATACTGAGGACTACGTTTATGCTATTCTTACAGATAAGGGTGAGCTAATAGACCCTATTTCCAAGCTTAGAACGGTATATCCTAATATTATGGGACTAAGTAAGGAAGTGGCAAGCCAAAGGGAAGAAAACAGTACTTCTGCTGCTGAGGGTTATAAATCAAAATCAAAGCTAGAGCTTTTTAATGAGTTTTATGGAGCTATGCAGGGAGAAACGCTTGGTGCTGAACAGACTGAAATTATGTCAAGAATTATTGGAGAGGTAGACAGGGAAGGTGTATAGATGAAACCATTAAAGCTTACAATTAGTGCATTTGGACCCTATGCAGGAGTACAGGAAATAGATTTTACAATACTAAATGAGCAGATTTTTGTAATTTCTGGTCCAACGGGAGCAGGCAAAACAACAATATTTGATGCTATAAGCTTTGCTCTTTTTGGAGAACCATCTGGAAGCAGCCGAGATAGAGACAGCCTAAGAAGTGATTTTGCAGAACCAGAGACAGAAACTTTTGTTGAACTGGATTTTGAACTTAGAGGAAAGGTGTATAAGATAAGAAGGTCTCCACAGCAGGAACAGAAAAAGCTTAGGGGAGAGGGCTATACAACTAGAAATGCTGATGCAGAGCTGTTAATGCCCGATGGTACACTGATAACAAAAATATCAAATGTAGATGAAAAAATAAATATGCTTTTGGGTATAAATAAATCTCAGTTTAAGCAAATTGTAATGCTGCCCCAAGGCGAATTCAGAAAGCTGTTAGAGTCAGATAGCAATGAGAGAGAGCTTATATTTAGAAAAATATTTGGAACAGAAGCGTTTGCTGAAGTACAAAAAAAGCTTGAGAATGAGAGTAAGGAGCTATACAAGAAAGTCCATGACATAAAAACTCAAATTGATACTTATATTAAGTATTTTGACTGCGGAAACAAAACTGAACTGGAAGAAATACGTAGTGACAAGAACAATGTAAATATAGACTTATTTATAGAAAATATTAAGCTTTTATCCGAGGCAGATACAGAGGAATTAGAAGCATTAAAGGCTCAGCTGGAAATGATAACTGCAAGTCAAGGGATTCTAAAAGAGGAAATAGCAAAGAGCAATGAAATAAATAAAAAACTCAAGGATAAAGAACAAGTAAGCAGGGAGTATACTATTTCAATTGCTAGATTAGAAGAATATTCTCAAAAGGAAGCAGACTTAGAATTTGCAAGAAGGGCTTTGCCAATTAGCGAGATTGATGAACAATGCAGAATTTCAAGACTAAGTATTGAGACAAAAACTAGCGAATTGACATTAGCAAAGCAACAGGCAGAGAATAGCTACAAGCATTATTTGGCTTGTAAAGAAAAATTGAATTTAGAGAAGGAAAAGGAACCCCTCAAGAAAAAATATGAGGCAGAGCTTTCAATACTTAATGGCATGTTACCAAAGGTAATTCAGTATGATAAAAGTTTAAAAGCTTTAAAGTCTGCAACATCAAAGAATGCTGAGATTATTAATTTATTAGAGACTGAACAGAAAAATTTAGAAGCAGCAAAAAGGAGCTATAAGCAGCAGGAAGATAACCTTAAACGATTATATATTATGGAATCTGAATGTACAAAATTAGATAAGGACATTTCAGAAAATAAAAAACTCTTAATTGAATTAGACAACATAAACAAACTGATCATTTCTTTTATCGAGCAGTCAGAATTGTATGAGTCCAAAAAGATAGACTTTGAAGTTTTTGATAAGGATTTTGTTAATTTCAGAAGTAAGCTTGAACAGCTTGAGGATAATTATATTCGTGGACAAGCTGGGATATTAGCCAAAACTTTAATTAAAAATGCACCATGTCCTGTCTGCGGGGCATTAGAGCACCCAAATCCAGCAAAAACAATAGAGAGTGTCCCCACTGAAGTAAAACTAAAGGAGCTAAAACAGCAATATATAAGCCTGAGCGACCAAAGAACAGATAAGCTCAAAGTTATCTCAGAGCTTGGTGGAAATATCGAGAGCAAAAAGCTAGAATTGAAAAATAAGTTTTTAGCTCTAAAGTCTCAGTCAACACATATATTTGACATAGATGGCTATAAACAAGTAAGTGAAGTTGAGCAACAACTTATTCAAGGAAATGATGATGACAAAGCTATCTATTTACAGCTGACTAATTATTTGGAAATAGATGGAATGACAAAGGATAGTCTTGAAAGTGTGCGTAAGGATATAATTACAAAAGGTAGGCAGCTTAAAGCTGAGACCTTGGCTTTAAAGGATAAATATAAAGAAAAATTGGACTTTGTAAAAAAGAAAAGCGAATTTGAAAGGGAATACGAGGAAACGTCAACTAAAATTGAAGCCTTAGAGGCAAACCTAAATAGCTTTAATATTCAGAAATTATCAGCTTCAGAAGAGCTTGCAAAACTTAGCACAGCTGTCTTAAGTATTGAGGCTGAGGTACCAGAAGATATACGTTCGGCAGCGAAGCTTAATGCAAAACTAGATGAGAAAAAGACTGAAATTGAGAAACTTGAGGCAGAATTAAAAAAAGCAGAACAAGCTGCTGAACTTGCAAAAGAAAAGCAGGGTGAGCTAGAGACGGCTGTTGCTGTAAGAATTACATCTTTAAATGAGAGCATAGAGGAGAGTGCCAGACTCGATGGAATTTTAAATGAAAGGCTCATTGAAGGCAGTTTTGGAGACTATAATCACTATGTTAAAATGAAGAAGACAAAAATTGAAATACAAGCTTTGCAGGACGAAATTGCTTCGTTCTATCAGAAATTAAAATCACAAAAGGATATGCTGACACATTTAGATGAGGATACTAAGGATCTTGAAATTCAAAACATTGAAGAGTTGGAAGTTAAGTATAATCTTTCGATTGAAGACCAGAAAAGGGTACAAGCTAAGCAGAATATTATTTTTTCAAGGAATACAAATAATTTGAAAGCCCTAAGTCAATTAGAAAGATTATTAGAAAAGATAAAAGCTCTTGAGGAAAAATACAAATTGGTTGGTGATTTGCACAGGGTTGCAAAGGGAGAAAATGCACAAAGACTTACTTTTGAAAGGTATGTACTTGCGGCGTATTTTGATGAAATAATCATAGCTGCAAACCTGAGACTAGAAAAGATGACAGGCTCCAGATATTTACTTAAAAGGAAGGAAGACAAGAGTAAGGGTCGAGCACAACAGGGGCTAGAGCTTGAAGTGTTTGATAACTATACAGGTAAAGCAAGACATGTCAAAACTTTATCAGGAGGAGAAGGCTTTAAGGCATCACTTGCATTAGCTCTTGGATTAGCTGACATTGTACAGTCTTACGCTGGAGGAATTAGCTTGGATACCCTCTTTGTAGATGAAGGCTTTGGCTCTTTAGATCCCGAATCCTTGGACAGCGCCATACAGTGTCTAGTTGACATTCAAAAAACCGGGAGATTAGTTGGTGTTATATCTCATGTTTCTGAGCTTAAAGAGAGAATTAAATGTGTTTTAGAGATTTGTCCAAATAAAGAAGGAAGTTTCGCAAGATTTGTAATTTAGCTTGACTAAAAAGTTTAATTTTTGATATATATTACAAGTTTTACATATTAAGATTTTATTGAAATAAAAGGGAAAAGTTACTGTTTTAGAAGCAGTAGCTTTTTTTGTTATATAATTACAATTTATACGAAAATAATTGATAAAATTTATTTTAATGTAATAAATAATGTGCATTTATTGTATAATAATGTGGTAAATGTAGGAATATACAAATTTTATAGTAAATTATGCACAATAAGGAGGAAATATGGTAAAGTTTGTAGTATAATACCAAGTGAACGTATATGCCTAAAAATAAAAAGTAATAGGGAGGACTGGTAATGAGCAAGAGCAGTAATAAGAATACAATTTTATTACAGAACGAAATAGAGGCTAATAAGTTTGCCGCACTTGTTATGCTTTGTACAAATGTAGTTGTTATACTTGCTTTCTTTGTAAATTTAATGGGTGTATTTGCAGTGGATAAAGGTACAATGACTATTGTGGCAATTACATCTATAGGGTTATTGTCTTTACCCTTTGTTATTGTAGTTCTTTTTAAACAACAGGGGCTATGGGTTAAGTATTTAATTGTAACAGCAGCAATACTTATGGTAAGTATAACCATATTAATTTTAAAGCAATTTGCAATTGTGTTATATGCTTATCCACTAGCGATAGCAAGTTTATTTTTTTCAACTAAACTTAGCTGGTATACGTCAGTACTATCCATTTTGTTTTTTTCAATATCACAAATTCTATCACTAAAAACAGTAGGTATTATTGATAGAAATTATATGGATATGAGAAGCATGATGAAATATGGGGTTATGCCAAGGGCGTTTCAGTTAGTTATGATATCTTTTATATTTATAATGCTGTCAAAAAGAACGCGTGTGATGCTGGGAAATATGATGGGAGCTAAGGAGCAGGAAGAAATAATTAATAAGATGATGAAGGTTACCCAAAAATCCACAGAGGTATCTAATGCTTTATCTGCTTCTGTTTCAAGTCTATCAATAATGACAGAAAGTACTGCAAAGTCAAATGAGGATATAGCGGAAAAAACCTCTAAGATTGCTGAAGGTTCAAGAAATTCTATAAAGAGTATGGAAGAAGCCACTTTGGCAGTAACAAACATGTCTGAAAACTTACATAAAATATCAGAAGAAAGCAAACAAATAGGGATTCTATCAAACCAAGTAAAGAACCTAACGGTTGACAATGAAATGGTTCTAGGTAGTGCAGTAGAGAAAATGGAGGCTATCGCAGAGGCTACTAAGCATAGTAAGGCTATTATTAGTCAGCTGGAACAGAGATCCAGTAAGATATCAGGATTTGTAGAGATAATTTCTCAGATATCATCACAAACAAATTTACTTGCACTAAATGCTGCTATTGAATCAGCAAGAGCTGGTGAACAGGGAAAAGGCTTTGCAGTAGTAGCTCAGGAAATTCGAAATTTGGCAGAGGGTTCGAAGCAAGCGGCTAAGGACATCTCTGCACTAATACAAGAGGTAATAGAGGATACTCAAAATGCAGTGTGCTCAATGGATAATGGTTCTGTACTGGTAGACAATGGACTTAAAGTTATTGAAGAGGCGAGAACTTCCTTTTCGAAGGTCGCTGGCGCTAACAAAGAAATGAATGACAAGCTTATTATAGTTGAAGAAGATACAATAGAAGCTGCTAATCATGGTAAGAAAATGGTAGACTTAGTTATTGATGTTAAAAACATAAATGAGAATTCACTCAAAGATATTGAATTGATTGCGGTTGCCAGTGAGCAATTGGTTTCATCAATGCAAGAGGTTGACTCATCTGTTGAAGATATTGAGAGCATGTCTAAAGAATTGCTTGATGTTATACAGAAATAAAAGGAAATATAAAAAGCGTTAAAAAATATGAAGGCAAGTAGTTAAAAAGAACGTACCTCTATAAAGAAGATTATAGAAGTATGCTCTTTTTTTGCCCTCAAGTATTTTAGTAGGAATGCCGATACCTTCTTGATATTTAGTAGCTAGAATTTAACTTTTTACATATTTAGAAGAGGCATATTTAGAAGAGGAACAACATATTGATGGAACATATTGACACAATATATTGTATATGAT
>JAEWZA010000285.1 GCA_023395575.1 Bacillota bacterium | reverse complement strand
GCATATTGTTACAGCTAAGTATTGGCATAGAGTAGTAGAAAAGGGACTGCATATTTCAGTTGCTGAATCAGGCTGGGCAAAGTTTGGATGGGGCAAACTGTTCGGTCAGTGGATATGCGGTGCTGTTCAGTTTCTTTATGATATGGAAAAATTTGACCCATGTAATTTGCTAGACAAACTGGCAAAATATAAAGTAAGTACTTTCTGTGCACCACCTACTATTTATAGATTTTTACTTCAGCATGATATTGCAAAATATGATTTATCTTCACTAACACATTGCTCTACTGCAGGTGAACCGTTAAATCCAGAAATCTTTAACAGATTTAAGAATATAACAGGTCATGAAATTCTTAATGGCTTTGGACAAACTGAAACTACTGTTATTGTGGCAAATTTTGAATGGCTGCAGGTAGACCCAGGAGCTATGGGAATGCCTAACCCAGCATATAATATTGATGTTGTAGATGAGAATAACAACCCTTGCCCAGTAGGAGAAGAAGGGGAGTTAATAATAAGAGATGTTGACACTAAAAAGTCGCCAGGATTATTCTGCGGCTATTATAAAGATCCTGAAGCAACAGCTAAGGTTTGGTATGATAATGCTTATCACACAGGAGATGTTGTTTATAGAGATGAGCATGGCTTCCTTTGGTTTGTTGGCAGAAATGATGATGTTATCAAGGCATCAGGTTATAGAATAAGTCCTTTTGAGGTTGAAAGTGCCTTGATAGAGCATCCGGCTGTACTAGAATGTGCTGTAACTGGAGCACCTGACAGTATAAGAGGAATTGTTGTTAAGGCTACAGTAACTCTTGCTAAAGGTTACGAACCATCTGAGGAACTGAAAAAGGATATTCAGGATTATGTTAAAAAGGTTACGGCACCTTATAAATATCCTAGAATTATTGAATTTGTTGATGAATTACCGAAAACCATCAGTGGAAAAATAAAGAGGGCGCATATTCGCCATGAAGATAAACAAAAATTTGATACAAATTAGGGACAGTAAATGATAAGCCCCTGAAACAATGGTAAGTTATTTAAATGTTCCTGAGAAAGGAATTGCTTTCCAATGAACGAAAAGACACTTAGAGTGCTTGAATACGGAAAAATAATAGATAAATTAAAAGGTTTAACTGCATCTGAATTGGGGAGGGAGCTGGTTGAGGAGCTCTCTCCTCAAACTGATTTTAATACTGTGGAAAAGCTGCTTAGCGAAACCAATGATGGTGTTAGCTGCATAATGAGGCGAGGTTCACCTCCTCTTGGCGGAATAAATGATATAAGGCCCAGTCTGAAGAGATTGGATATCGGTGGTGTTTTAAATCCTGGTGAATTATTGCGATTAGGTGGAGTACTGCGTGCGGCTCGAAAATTAAAGTCTTATGCAAATGACAGAGTAAATGAGGATGCTGTAAATTGTGTTAATGAATTAATTTCTTGCCTAGAATCAAATGCAAGGCTTGAACAAAAAATTGATATGTGCATTATCAGTGAAGAGGAAATAGCAGATAATGCAAGTCCTGCACTTAATACCATCAGACGTCAGATAAAGGATCATCAGGCATCAATCAAGGACAAGCTGAATGATTTGATTCGCTCAACCAAGTATCAGAAATATATCCAGGAGTCCATCGTTACAATAAGAGGGGACAGATATGTAGTACCTGTAAAGCAAGAGCATAGAAATGACATTCCAGGGCTGGTGCATGACTCATCCTCCAGCGGTGCGACTCTTTACATTGAGCCAATGGCTGTTGTTGAAGCTAATAACAGTATTAAGCAACTTAAAATAAAGGAGCAGGCTGAAATTGAAAGGATATTAGCTGAGCTTTCTCAGGATGCTTCGCTTATATTGCCACAACTAAACGCAAATATGAGTATAATGGCAAAGCTGGACTTTATTTTTGCAAAGGCAAGGCTGGCTGTTGATTATAAATGCATGTGCCCGAAACTTAATCAAAGTGGGATAATAATTATTAAAAAGGGAAGACATCCTCTATTAGATGAGAAAAAGGTAGTTCCAATAGATTTTTGGATTGGTGACAAATTTAACTCACTCATTGTAACAGGACCAAATACCGGAGGTAAAACGGTATCCCTTAAAACAGTTGGTTTGTTCACATTAATGGCACAAAGTGGTTTGCACGTGCCCGCAAACGAAGGAACAGAAATAAGCGTATTTAATAAGATTTATGCGGATATTGGTGATGAACAGAGCATTGAGCAGAGCCTAAGTACATTTTCATCTCATATGAAAAATATAGTTGAAATATTGAAGAATGTTGACAGCAAGTCTCTGGTTATGTTTGATGAGCTAGGAGCAGGTACTGATCCAACGGAAGGTGCTGCGCTTGCAATGGCAATACTTGAATGTCTTCACCAAATGGGAGCTACAACCCTTGCTACTACCCATTATAGTGAATTAAAGGTATATGCAATATCCACAGCTGGTGTTGAAAATGCCTCCTGTGAATTTGATGTGGAGACCTTAAAACCCACGTATCGTTTGCTGATTGGTGTACCTGGAAAGAGTAATGCTTTTGCAATATCAAAACGATTGGGACTTACAGATGATATTATTGAAAGGTCGAAAGAATTTCTTTCTCAGGAGGACATAAGGTTTGAAGACATATTATTAAGTATTGAGAAAAATAGAAGTGAAGCTGAGAGAGAAAAAATGCGTGCAGAAAGCTATAGGCTTGAGGCAGAACGCTTAAAGAAAGACCTAGAGGATCAAAAGAGCAGACTGGCGGCTCAGAAAGATAAAGAGCTTCGAAAGGCACGAGAAGAGGCTCGTCAAGTTTTGATGGATGCCAAGCGAGAGGCTGAAGAATTAGTTGCTGAAATGAAAAGACTTGCAAAGGAGCAGGAAGAGGCAGAGGTAAGAAGGCAAACTGAAGAGCTTCGCCAAAAAGTAAATAAAAGCTTAAACAAGTTAGATGATTCGCTTGTGGAATCAATTATGCCAAGACAGGGTTTAGTCAAGCCTCCTAAGAATTTAAAACCAGGAGATACTGTACTTATTGTAAACCTCAATCAAAAGGGTACAATATTAACAATACCTGATAAGAGTGGAGAGGCGCAGGTTCAAGCAGGTATTATGAAAATAAATGTGCATATCTCAAATCTTAAATTAATTGATGAACAGAAGCAACAGACTCAGAAATCTGGTATAGGTAAAATTGGGGTTTCTAAAGCACAGAGTTTGTCCTCTGAAATAGATTTAAGAGGAATGATGCTGGACGAAGCAGTTGACGCGGTTGATAAATATCTTGATGATGCTAGTATTGCAGGAATGGGAGTGGTTACACTTATACATGGAAAAGGAACAGGTGCTTTGAGGGCTGGATTGCATCAATATTTGAAGCATAATGCCCATGCCAAGAGCTATAGGCTTGGCAAGCTTGGTGAAGGAGAAACAGGAGTAACAGTAGTTGAGCTTAGATAAAATTTGCCAATGGGTTAATGTCAATCTCTAATATATGACAATATGGTGAAAATAACGCTAAAGGTTGACAATTTTGCTTCAGTAAATTACAATAATTAGTGGCTTGTTTACCAACGTCAATTATGGTTAAAGCTCTAAAACGGTACAAATACCCACGACTGAGTTTATGAAATCATCATTATGTTTATTCGGTAAATACGTTTTTATTATAGATATTAAATTTTGAAAGTTATGAAGGAGAATTTTTGTGAATATCAGACAGGACATAAGAAATATAGCTATAATTGCCCATGTTGACCATGGTAAAACTACACTTGTTGATGCAATGCTTAGACAAAGTGGTATTTTTAGAGCCAACGAGGCAGTTGTTGAAAGAGTAATGGATTCAAATGATTTAGAAAAAGAGAGAGGTATTACTATTTTATCCAAAAATACCTCAGTACAATATAATGGAACTAAAATTAATATTGTAGATACCCCTGGCCATGCTGACTTTGGCGGTGAGGTAGAACGTGTTTTGAAAATGGTTGATGGTGTTCTTTTACTTGTTGATGCATTTGAAGGTGCTATGCCTCAGACAAGATTTGTTTTGAGAAAAGCTCTTCAGCTCAATTTAAAGCCTATTGTAGTAGTAAATAAAATAGACAGACCAGAAGCAAGACCTGACGAAGTAGTAGATGAAATACTTGAATTGTTTATAGAGTTAGGGGCAGATGATGACCAGTTAGAATTCCCGGTTGTATATGCTTCTTCCAGAGAAGGCTTTGCAGTATGTGATTTATATGGGGAAAGAGTTGATTTAAAGCCGCTATTTGAGGTAATACTTGAAAAAGTTCCTGCACCAAAGGGTGATATGAATGGAACATTACAATTATTGGTTTCAAATGTTGACTATGATGAATATGTTGGAAGAATTGCAATAGGAAGAGTTGACAGAGGAAGGATAAAGCTTGGTCAACAGGCAATTATTTGCAAGACAGAAGGACATCAAGTTAATGCGAAGATAACAAAGCTGTATATATATGATGGGCTAAAGCGTAAGGAAACAAATGAAGCTATGCTTGGAGATATTGTTGCTGTATCAGGAGTTACAGATGTAACAATAGGAGACACAATATGTGATGTGGGTGCTGCTGATCCACTGCCCTTTGTTGCTATTGATGAACCAACACTATCTATGACCTTTAGCGTAAATAATAGTCCCCTTGCTGGAAGAGAAGGTCAGTTTGTGACTTCAAGGCATTTGAGGGATAGATTATTCAAGGAATTAGAGACAAATGTAAGTCTCAAGGTTGAAGAAACTGATTCAGCAGAGACTTTTATAGTTTCAGGAAGAGGAGAGCTGCATCTTTCTATATTAATTGAAACAATGAGAAGACAAGGCTATGAATTCCAGGTTTCAAAGGCAAGAGTTATAAATAAGGAAGTTGACGGTCAGATTTTAGAACCAATTGAATATTTGATGATTGATGTACCTGAAGAGTTTATGGGTGTTGTAATGGAGAAGCTCGGACAAAGAAAGTCTGAGATGGTAAACATGTCTTCTGCAAATCAAGGATATATACGAATTGAATTTAAGATACCTGCAAGGGGCTTAATAGGATATAGATCAGAGCTGATGACTGACACAAAGGGTAATGGAATAATGAACCACGTTTTCCACAGCTATGAGCCTTACAAAGGAGAAATTCCTATGAGACAAAGAGGTTCACTTGTAGCTTGGGAAGATGGAGAGGCTATTACTTATGGTCTATACAATGCACAAGAAAGAGGAACACTTTTCATAACACCTGGTACAAAGGTATATGAGGGCATGGTAGTTGGAGAAAATGCAAAAAGTGATGATTTGGTTATAAATGTGTGCAAAAAGAAGCACATCACAAATACAAGAGCATCAGGAAGTGATGATGCACTTAGGCTGACACCACCATTGAACTTGAGTCTTGAACAGGCTTTAGAGTTTATTGCTGATGATGAGCTAGTTGAAATAACGCCTAAAAATATTCGCTTGAGGAAGAGAATACTAAACTCAGAAATGAGAGCAAAGACTAGAAATAAAATGTAATGCTGAATTATACTAGTTTATAAATTTCAGTAGTTGATTCACATAGTATCGGATATTTAGCCGATAGTAATCAACTTAAATTATATGGAAATATGGACAAATTAGGAAAACAATATTATAGTAGATATTATTGATGTACTATGAAGATTGGAGTAATGCCAATGAATAGAAAATTAAAGGTTGCATTAGTAGGTATTTTATTAGTAGTTATAGGAGCATTTTTATCAATACCAAAAATAGTAAGTTTTGGTGGTACTATATTAAGTGGGTACAGTGCTTCTT